>JAICEP010000112.1 GCA_025924095.1 Sorangium sp. | reverse complement strand
GTCTACCTGCCGTCTTGCGTCACTACCCCCGCCATAACATAGTTCCTGTCGGCCGCGAGCGCGACGACCGCCGCACCCGCCGGGAGCCCGGCGGCGCTCGGTTTCCAGCTCGCCCCTGCGTCGTGGCTGATCGAGACGCCCTCCGGTGACGTTCCCACGAGGACGTTCGGGCCCGCGTCACCGAGAACCCAGGTCGGCGAACGAGCCGTCAGACCCTCAGCGAGATGCCACGTCAGTCCCTCGTCAATGGACCGGTACACCCCTCCCGGGTTGTGCCCGGCGAGGAGGGATTCGCCATGGACGTGAAATCGGAGGGGCTCCACGTCTCCCACTCTCTGCCAGCTCCCGCCGCCAGCGGCAAGCCGATAGAGACCCCTGCTGTACAAGGCGGCGTAGATCCACGTGTCCTTGATCGCCAGGTCAAAGACCTGCGCTCCGTCGGGCAACTGGCGGCCGAACGGGACCCACGCCTCGGCGCCATCGGGAAGGACGAAGACGCCCTCGGAATCGGTCCCGGCAACCACGACAGACCCCTGGACCGCGAGGGATCGTACATTCGGGTCGGTCAGACCCTTGGAAATTGGACGCCAGGAATGGCCTGCGTCTTCCGTGACAAAGACGCCTGCCCTCTTCGTCCCTCCGAAGACACGGCGTCCCGCGGCCGCGAAGCACTGCACCGCGGAACCCGGTTGAATGTCGCGCGCCGCCCAGCTGTGCCCGCCGTCTGCGGATACAAAAAGTCCGTCATCGGAGCCGGTATATGCGGTCGCCTCGTGGACCGCGAGCGCGTGGATTCGTCCTCTGGTGGGAAGCCCTCTCCCGGCCAGGCTCCAAGACAGGCCATGATCGTCAGACCTGTAGACGTGAAAGGAAGAGGTGCCTTGTGGCCGGTTCGGATCGGCTCGGAGCGGCATGGCGTCGCTCCGTTCCGTTGGTTCCGTCATGCGACCAGCGCGCTGCTCCTCGGGCTGCGGCCGGTCGTGACCCCCGCCCACCCACAGCCCACAGACGACGGAGCCCAGGACCACAATGGTAAAAACAACCCAACCGAGCCTCCGGGTCATTGGCTTGGGAGCGGGAATACGCATCTCGGACCTCAGCGCCGCCTGACGAGCTCGAGGGGGCGCATGCGCTCCGCCGGCCCGTCGATCCGCAGGACACGAAACACGAAGACGACGGCAGGCGCTCGCGCCACGCCCACCGATTTCCCTTCAGCGGCGCGCACAATGGCCGAGGAGGGCATAGACGATCCCGGCGCTCACCAGGCAGAACTTCGCCTGCGCGCATCGGCGCGCGAGCGGAGGCCAGAGAGCTTTGTCGGATCCGCGCAAGATCTCGAGCAGGGCGGCGTTCTCCGTCGCATCCAGCAGGCCCGCGAGCCACTGCCCCCACGCCAGCGGCGCACCCAGGCCAGCTCCTGGCAGGCCGCGCTTCTTCAGGGCGTCTGCTCCCATGACACAGGCCAGCGCGAGGCCGTTGGCGTAGACCGTCAGGAAGAGGTAGTCGACTCCCAGGTTGAGCGCAGCGCTGTTGCGCGCATCCTCATCCCAGGACTCGAGGATGCTGCGGACACGCGCCCTGGTCCCCGCCAGCTCGAACGAGATGATCCCCCACGGAGCAGCCTTCGTCCGCAGGCGCTTGTCGGCGACCGCCAGCGCCGCGCCGCTCGCGACCGCGAGGCCCAGCAGCGACCACAGGATCGGTGTTCGTCGATCTGCTGGAATGAGCTCGAATGGGTGTCGCATGGCCGGGACCTCCTTCGATGATCTAGCACGACGAGGTCCAGCCGCTCGAGGACCGCCGGAGCACCGGCCCGGGGAAAAAGGCGGCAGCGGCGGACACCGTGAACACACTTGCGTGGTTGTACATCCCGGCGAGGTGGGGCCCGGTGCCGATCCCGACCCTCCGGCCGACACCGGCACTCATGGCGCGGAGCGCTCCGGCCGGGGAGGATGAAAATCAAGGTCCTGGAACGCGGCGTGGTGTCGACAGGTGGTCCCTCGAATCGAGGAGTCCACCTCTCATGGCAGAAGGGTCACTCGACCACCCGGACCGTGGCGTCGAGCAGGTTGACGCCGCTTTCGCCGTCCCACGTCGCGCCGCTCGAGAGCCGGATCGCGTAGCGCGGGTCGTCGCGCAGGCGCTCGGACCCGTCCGGGAGCCACAGGCCGAGCTGGTAGTCGCCCGGGGGGAGATTGGCCGGGAGCTGCGCCCCGAGGCAGAGCTCGCTCTCCTCGCCCGGCGCCCAGCGGCGCGGGTCGGCGTCGACCTGGACGACGTGCCGCGCTTCGCCCCGCTGGAGCACGAGGTAGACCGGGCGCGGATTGTAGGCCCGGGCATAGCCGTCGTTGAACATGCGCAGCCGGAGGGACAGCGACTGCCCGCGCGCGACCTGCCCGGGCGACTCGTGCCCCATCACCACGAAGCGGTATCCGAGGCGGCAGGCGATCGTCTCGAAGCAGCCCTCGGACCTCCAGCCATCGACGACGTCGGTGTGGTAGTCCGTGTTGACGAAGCTCCAGTGATGCAGGGAGAGCTCGTCGAGCGCCGAGCCGCACTGGCTGCGCGGCGGGCTCAGGCCGCACGTCTCGCCTCCGACGGGCGTGAACGCGGAGTCGGCGACGGCATACTCCTTCTCGCCGGGGAGCTCGTAGGTGCCAGCGTCGTCGTCGCCCATGAGGAAGCAGTCGTTCAGGTGGCCGACGCGCGCGAGCGGCGCTCCGGAGAACGCCGTCTCCTCGGTCAGCGGGCCGCCGTACGCCTCGAGCTTGTGCGATGGGCGGCGCGCGAGGGTCATGCGGTCGCTCGGCAGCGCCTCGAGCAGCGCGTCGAAGATCTGCTTGCGGCTGGCCGGGCTGGTGAGGTCGTTCGTCGAGGAGTGCCATTCGCCCCAGGCGCCGACGAAGCCGGGGTGCAGCACGGCGATGACATCGGCGTTCGCCTCGAGCACGGGCTTGAGCTGGTCGATGTGGGACAGCACGCGGCTGAGCGGCGCGTCGGCCACGCCGATGTCCGTCGAGTAATAGAAGCGGGGGAGCACCTTCAGCCCCGCCGAGCGCGCGGCGGCGAAGCTCGCGTTGAGCTGGTCGATGAGGTCCTGGTCGATGTCCCGCGTGCGGTAGTCGTCGATGAGCACCTTGCCGTAGATCAGCGTGTAGCCCTCGCCCCGAAGGTGCGAGAGCGAGCCGAGGCTCCGGAGGTCGGTGAAACGGAAGACGCCGCGCTCGGGGTTGAGGACACCGCTGCACTCGGCATCCCTCGAGGGGTCCGCGCCCGCGGCGAACAGCCTGGGCGAATAGGAGCGCTCCACGGTGGCGCCGTCCAGCCCGCAGGTGCCAGGCGGAGCGCCGGTGCCGGCGCCGGCGCCGCCGCTGCTGCCGCTGCCACCGCTGTCGCTGCCGCCGCCGCCATCGCCGGTGCTTCCCGTGGAGCCCGCGTCGCTCATGCTGGAGGTCAGCGTGTCGATCGGGCTGCCGTCGACGGAGTCAGCGCCGCACGCCGTCACGAGCGCCAGGGAAAGGCAGGGGACGCTGCCGCCGCGAAAGAGGCGCGACAGGACGTGGCACGATGACCGGCTGCTCTGGTGACGCATAAAGGCAATCTCCTCTCCTCGTGAAGAAATGAAGCTGGACCACCCGACCTCGCGGGCGCGCTGTCCGTTGCGCGCTGCTCATTGCACGGTCGAGGCCAGCGGAGCGGCCCGCCTGAACGCGAGGCACGGAGGTGAGGAGCTGCGCATGGATCGACCACTTGCGCACGAGGCGGACAGCAGGCGCGGTCTGCCGGCGTGAGGGCGGTTCGACGGGCTGTCCGCCGGAGGGGCGTGGTCTCGGATCGGGTGTGCTCCGTCTCTACGCCCCGGCCGCCGCGCGAGACACCTCGGCGATCGCCCCGAGCAGCGCGTCGTTCTGCTCCGGCGTGCCCACCGTGATCCGCAGCTTGTCGTAGAGGCGCGGCGCGTCCCAGTACCGCACGAAGATCGCCCGGTCGTACAGCGCGCGGTACATCGCCTGCGCCGACAGCCCCCCTGCCGGCGGCGTCGCCAGGACGAAGTTGCTCTGGCTCGGCGCCACCGTGAACCCCTGCGCGCGAAGCGCCGCGGTGAGCCGGGCGCGCTCCGCGATCACCCTCTCCCAGCTCGTCCTCGCCTCGTCCCGCGCGGACAGCGCCGCGGTCGCCGCGGCCTGCGAGAGGATATCCGTGTTGTAGCTGTCGCGCGCCTTGTCGAGCGTCTCGATGAGCCGCGGGTGCCCGAGCCCGTACCCGAAGCGGAGCCCCGCGAGCGAGTACCCTTTGCTCAGCGTTCGCAACAGCAGCACGTTGTCGAGCCCCCGCGCCGGGTCGAGCAGCGGCGTCGCGTCAGCCTCCGCGAAGTCGACGTACGCCTCGTCGATCAGGAGCACGCCGCGGAACGTCCGCGCGACGCGCTCGAGCTTGTCCAGCGGCTCGCGCCGCCCCGACGGCGCGTGCGGATTGACGAGGAGCGCGAGCCGGCAGCCGCTGTCGTTCAAGCGGCTCGCGTAGTCCTCCGGGACCGACCAATCCTCCTCGAGGGGGACCTGGGTGACGGCCGTGCCATGGATCTCCGCGAGCACGTCATAGAGCGAATAGGTCGGGTACGTCTCGCCGAGGCCGCGACCGCCGGGCTCGCAGAACACCGTCACCGCCATGCGCAGCAGCTCGTCGCCGCCGTTCGTGGCGATCACCTGCTCGGGCGACAGGCCGTGGAGCCTCGCCGCCGCCTCGCGGAACTGCTGCGCCCGGGGCGGCGGGTACCGGCGGAGCTGATCGGCCGAGACGCTCCGGATCGCCTCCAGCACCGCGCTCGGCGGCGGGTACGGGTTCTCGTTGGTGTTCAGCTTGACCACGTCGGCCCGCTGCGGCTGCTCACCGGGCGTGTAAGGCGTGAGGCGGTGGATGTTGTCGCGTTCGTACAGCATGGGGATGGCCGTCCTCTCGCCCACTGTCTCGCCGGAGACAAGCGCCTCGTCGGGCGCGGCGCGCGGCCGCTCGCCCCGGTCGTTCCCCGGGAAGCTCGCCGGCGGATGCGGACGGCGCTGCCCGGGCGCTCGTCGCCCCGGACGCGCGCCCGCGGCGGCCTGCGCCGGTCGCGCCGGCTGCGCGGATCGGACTAAGATGCGCCGCATGACCACGACGCCCGAGCCCGAAGCCTTCCTGGTCCTCTCCTGCCTCGGCCCTGACCGGACGGGCCTCGTCGCGGAGGTGACTCATTACCTGACCGAGCGCGGCGCCAACGTGGAGGACAGCCGCATGGCGGTGCTCGGCGGCGAGTTCGGCATCCTGCTGCTCGCGTCGGGGCCCCCCGGCGCCGTCGAGGCGGTGGAGCGCGACACCGGAACGCTCACCCGGGCGACGGGGCTCACCGTGCAGAGCCGCAGGACCAAGAGCCCCGAATCGCACCGGCGCGCAGCGACGATCCCCTGCGTCATCTCCGTCGACGCGCTCGACCACGAGGGGATCGTCCGCGCCGTGTCGCGCGCGCTCCACGGCGCCGGCGTCAACATCGTCTCGCTCGAGACCTCCGCCTACGAGGCGCCCGTCACCGGCTCGCAGCTCTTCCGGATGGAGGCCCACGTCGATGTCCCCGTCGGGGTGTCGCTCGCCCAGCTCCGCAAGGCGATGGACGCCGTCGCGGAGTCCGAGAACCTCGACATCGAGGTCCGCTCGCTCATCAAGGGCTGACGCCGCGACGTCCGCGCCGCCAGGGCAGGATGCCCCGGCGTGCGGCGGCGAACCCCGGTGCGGCGGCGACCGCGGGGGCGGCTCGGACTCCGGGTACGGCGGCGCCCCCCGGCGCGACAGCGCCCCCCGTGCAGCTGCGATCCGCCCCGGGAGCCCGCCGGGGCGACCTCGCGAGAACGCTGGCCACGCGCCCCGCGAGAACCGGTATCTTCATCGGCCATGCCCTTCAGCAATCTGAGCTCCCCCCGCAAGGTGCACGGCCTCGACGCGGAGATCCGAGGCGCCGCGTTCCTCGCGAGCCCCGGCCTGGTCGCGATGGTCTCGACCGATCCCGTGCGCCTCGGCGTCTGCCCGATCGGCGGCGCCGGCGCGAAGACGACGAACCTGTCGCTGTCCTCGGCGCACGACGTGGCGCTGCTCTCGAAGGACGTGGCCGTCGTGCGGAGCGACGACGCGGTCTGGGCGCTGCTCGGCATCACCCACGGCCCGAAGCTCGATCAGGTCGGCCGGGACGCGCGGCACCTCGCGACGCGCCCGTCCGGCGAGACGGCGCTGGCGCTGGGCTGGGACGGCGGCGCGACGGAGCTGAAGCTCGACCGGACCGAGGTGAACGGCCGCACGTTCGCGGTGCGCGGCTCGGCGCGGGCGTTCGACCTGACCGAGACCGAGACGCACGCGGTGATGGACGTCGCCGGGGAGGGGGGCGAGCTCCGCGTCCACCCCGGCGCGACGCCCGAGCCGGGCCCGACGCTGCGCGCCTCGCTGCCGCGCGCGGCCCAGAACCTCGACCGGGTGCGCGGCGGCCCGAAGCTGACGGCGGTGTACAAGCGCGGCGCGGGCGCGGTCTGCGCGATCGTGCGGTCGTCCGGCAAGCTCGCGGCGAAGATGCTCGCCTTCGGCGATCCGGTCGCCGACGTGGCCGTCCTCGAGTCCAGCCTGTTCGCGTGCTTCGCCGACGGCCGCGTCGCGCTGTTCGACGGCGCTGCGATCGAGTCCGCCTCCGGCGCGCCGCTCGCGCCGACGGCCAGCGTCGCGCTCGGCGCCCGGGGCGAGCCCGCCGTGCTCGTGGTCGCCGGCAAGGGGTCGCCGACCCTGTGGGTGGGCACGAGCGCCGGGGAGATCTGGAGCCTCGCCATCGTGCGCAAGCAAGGCGGCTGAGGCGGGCGCGCGCTGGCGCCGGGGCGTGCTGCGCTGTGAGGCGTGCGGGGCTCACAAGGCGCGCTGCACCTCACGCCGCGCGCGCCGCGATCCGCCCCTCGACAAGCGCGTCCGGATCGACCTCGTCGAGCGTCGTCACGACGCGATCCGCCCCCGCGGCGGCCAGCAGCGCGTCGTCGGCGAGCCGCGCCACGCCGAGCGCGGTCATCCCGGCCGCCTTGGCGGCCTGCACCCCGGAGGGGGCGTCCTCGACGACGAGGCAGCGCGCCGGCGGCACGCCGAGCGCGCCCGCGGCGGCAAGGAACAGGTCCGGCGCCGGCTTTCCGTGCGCCACCGCGGCGCCGCAGAGGTCGGCGTCGAACAGGTCGAGCAGCGTCGCGCCCGGCGCGACGGGCGGGCGGCGGATGCGCGGCTGCTCGGCGAACAAGTCGGCGCGGATCCTCCGGAGGAGCTCGCTCGCGTTCCTGGACGACGACGCCGCCGCGATGGGCACGCCGCGCGCCTTGATCCCCAGGATCAGCCGCGTCGCGTCAGGGAAGACGACGAACTCCCCCGCCTCGATCTTCCGGAGCAGCGCCGCCTGCTTGCGCTCGGCGTAGACGCGCGCGCGCGCCTCGGCGTCGGGCACGCCGAAGTAGTCGAGCGCCGCGCGCGCGCCGCTCTCGCGCGCCTTGCCGGCGACCTCGCCCTGGTAGACGGCCGTCGTGAACCGCTCGGGCGCGTAGCGCGTCCCGGGCGCGATCGCGCGCCACTCGGTCGCCATCAGCGCCTCCAGCGCCTCGCGCCAGGCGCGCTCGTGCGGCGAGTCGACAACCACCCCGTCCACGTCGAAGAGGACCCCCTCGAAACGCATGCCGCCGACATGGCGCCGGCGCGCCGTACCGGGAGCCCCGGGCGCGCAGGCGATGCGATGCGCCGCCTGCGCGCCGCCTGCCTGCGCGCCCGCGCCCGGTCGCGCCTGCCTGCGCCAGCGATGCGCCGGCCGATACCGCCGGCGACGCCCGCCCGCCTCCCGCCGCCGCGCCGGGGGTGCTACCTTGGAAGCTCGTGCCGCCTGTCCGTACCGGAGCCCACCCCCACGCGACGCGCCTGCCGCGCGCGCTCGTCGTCCGCGACCCGGAGCCCGAGGAGCTCCGCGCCACCGTCGACTGGTCGGACTGGTACCTCGACGACTCGGACGGCATCGGCGCGTGGGGCGAGCACGACGAGATCTCCCGCCTGCTCCTGTCCTCGATCGCGCAGCTCGCGCGCGAGCGCGGCTGGACCGACCACCACGCCGGCTCGGAGCGGTTCTTCGCCTGGGTGCGCGAGGAGCCGCTCGTGCGCGTCTCGCCGGACGTCTACCTCCTCGATCACCGGCCCGCGCCGCCGCTGCCCAAGCAATGGCAGACCTGGCTGCCCGGCCACCGGCCGCCGCGCTTCGCGCTCGAGATCGTGACGAGCGACTGGCAGAAGGCCTACGAGGATATCCCGCTCAAGTACTGCCAGCTCGGCTGTCCCGAGCTCGCGATCTTCGATCCTCAGGCCGTCGCGCAGCGGCCGCCCGCCGGCAGGGTGGCGCTCCAGGCCTACCGGCGCGACCCCGACGGCGCGTACATCCGCGTCTACGCGGGCGCCGGCCCCGCGTGGAGCCCCGCGCTCGACAGCTCGCTCTGCGTCGTCGGCAGCGGGGCCGAGGCGCGGCTCCGGCTCGCGCGTCCGGGCGGCAAGGGTGAGCTCGTGCCCACCCAGGAAGAAGCCGCGGCGACCGACGCGCGCGCCCGGGAAGCCGCCGAGGCGCGGGTGCTCGAGCTCGAGGCGCGCGTGCGCGAGCTGGAGCAGCTGGATCCGCGATGACGCGCGTCGCGGGGAGCGCGGCGCCACAGCGCTGGACAGGAGCGCCGCGCCGGTTTTGGCGGCGCGCCGCGTTCAGCGGTAGGCTCGCGGCATGTGTCGAAACATCCGTCCTCTGTTCAACTTCGAGCCGCCTGCGACGGAGGAAGAGATCCGGGCGGCAGCCCTGCAGTACGTGCGCAAGGTGAGCGGGACCCGCAGCCCGAGCGGCAAGAACGTCGCCTGTTTCGAGCAAGCCGTCGACGACATCACCGCTGTCACGCGCCGGCTCGTCGAGTCGCTGGAGACCACGGCGCCGCCCAGGAACAAGGAAGTCGAGGCCGCAAAGGCCCGCATCCGGAACGCGCGCCGCTTCGGCACCTGACGCGCCGGTCCGCTCCTCCCGGGCGGCCGGCCGCAGCCCGGACCGCCGAGCCTGGCTCTGGCCCTGCGGTTACGTTATGTTCGCGCGCATGGGCGACGCCGCCACCTCCCGGCGCATGAGCGCTGCCGAGTATCTCGAGTGGGAGCGCGAGCAGGGCGCGAAGCACGAGTATCACCTCGGCGAGGTCTTCGCGAGGGCGGGCGGCAGCCCGCGGCACAACGTCCTCTCGAACGCTGTGGGCGCCGAGCTCCGCGCGGCCGTGCGCGGCAAGCCGTGCCATGTCCTGTCACCGGACCAGCGGATCTCGGCGAAGCAGGGGGAGCGCTACGTCTATGCGGATTCCGTCGTTGCGTGCGGCGGTGTACGGATGGAACCCGGCACCAGCGACGTGCTCGCGAATCCGAGCGTCGTGGTCGAGGTCCTGTCGCCCAGCACCGAGGCGTACGACCGCGGTGAGAAGTGGGCAGCCTATCAGCGCATCCCGTCCCTCACGGACTACCTGCTCGTCTCGCAGATCTCGGTACGCGTCGAGCACTTCCGGCGCGAGGCCGACGGGTCCTGGCGCTACCGCGTGATCGAGGCGGGGGGCGCGATCACGCTCGCGAACGGCGCCGCCCTTCCGGTCGATGCCATCTACGAGGGCGCCTTCGAGCTCGACGCCGGCTGAAGGGGTGAGCGCGGCAGGCCCGCCGTCGGCCCGTCGCGAGGGCGAGCACGCGCGCACGGCGCGGCTCAGGGCGGCCGGGCGCTCGACGAGCGGCTGTAGACGATCCGGCCGCCCGTCTTCGACAGCGCGTAGGCGAACCCGAGCTCGAGGGTCGAGCGGGTGACGACGTTCCCGAGGTCCAGCCCCTGCTCCACCATCAGCCGCGCGGCCGCCGGCGCGATGCCGACGAGCACGACCTCGGCCCCGAGCAGCCTCGCTGCCCGCGCCGCCGTCATGAGGTGATCCGCCGCCGCGGCGTCCACGGCCGCCATCCCCGTGACGTCGATCAGCACCACACGCGCGCGGCGCTCGGCGATCTCCTGCAGCATCGACTCGAGAAAGCGGCCCGAACGCTGGCGGTCCATCGCCCCGACGATGGGCATCACAAGGAGCTGGGGCGCGATCGGGACGACCGGGCTGGAGAGCTCATGGATCGTGCTGAGCAGCGACGCCTGGTGCCGGTTCGCCTGCTCGAGCTCCTGGGTCCGCTCGGTGACGCGCCGGAGGAGCTGCATGTTCTCGAGCGCCACCGCCAGGGTGTCGGCGATGCGCTCGATCAGCCCGAGCTCCTCGGGCGAGCACGCCGCGCGGCGCTCGCTGTCGAGGACGAGGACGCCGAACGCGACCGCCCGGGCGAGCAGCGGGACGCCGGCCCGCGTGAGGCTGCCCTTCCGGCGCGCCTCGACGGCATCGGGCCAGCGGTCGTGCTCGCTCGCCAGCGTGTCGATCACGACCGGCCGGCCGCTGCTCAGCACCTGGCCGACCAGGGACTCCCGATCGAGGCGGGCGCGCTCCTCGACGAAGCCCTCTTCGTCGGCGTTCAAGCTGATCACGAGGAGCTCGATCGAGCGGTCCACCGCCGCGACCCCGCGCCTCCGGCTCGCGGACCGGCGGCTCGTCTCCAGGGTCAGGTGATCCGACAAGGAGCGAGACCAGGGCGTGGACTCGAGGGTCACGAGATCCACACCGGTGTCGATGAACCGCGGAGAACACCGATCCTCGGCCTGCCTCGGCGCAGGGAGCTCGGCCAGCGTCGCCTCGACCCCCCTCGAGCTCATCTCGTGGAGCAGCTGGACGGCGCGATAGCCCATGTCGTGCTCTCGCTGGACCACGGCGGCATGGAGGGTCCCCTCCCTGAGCATCGCGATCGTCTCCGGGATGAGATCGAACGCGACGATCTTGAGATCTCCCGCCCGGCCGAGGGCCCGCGCGGCCATGCCCCAGGCCGGGCCGTTCTCGGCGCAGGCGCCGAAGGCGCCGGACAGCCCTCCTTCCCGCAAGGCGTCCAGGGCGAGCTGCAGCGCCACGGAGGTGTCGTACCGATTCTCCAGGGGAGGTCGCATCGCGATGGCCTTCCCGGCGGCCGCCGCGCCGAACCCCGCGACGCGATCGCGACCGTTCATGGCGCGAAGCGAGGCCAGCTGCGCACCGACGATCCCGCCGTCCGGGAGGAGCCGCGCCATCACCTCGCCGGCGAGCCGGCCCGCCGCCACGTTGTCGGTGCCGACGTAGGCCAGAGCCCTGCTGCCTTCCACCGGCGGCGCATCGAACGTGATCACCGGAATCCCCGCCTCCGCGGCCCGCCGGATCGCCGGCTCGAGGTCCGCGGCATCGCTCGGCGCCACGACGATGCCGTGCACGCCGCGGCGCACGCCCTCGTCGATGAGCGCGCTCTGGCTCGCCTCGCCGGTCGCGTCGCCGCATCGGTAGGTCACGCTGGCGCCGAGGGTGCGCCCCGCGACGAGCGCGCCCTCCCGCAGGTTGTTCCAGTAGGCCACCGGCGCGCGCCGTGGCACCCGGTAGATGCGGAGCTCACGCGACGCTCCCGGGTCGCTCGCGGACGAGCCCCCGCCGGCTGTGTCGTCCAGCAGGACGAGCTCCACGGCGCTCCATTGCGGCCGCAGCTGCACGCTCTTGATCCCGTTCGAGATGATCTCCACGAGCTCATGCGGGCTGGCCTGGGCGGCCACCGCGTTCAGCACCTCCTCGAGCACGCGGTTCTCGTGGGCCGACCGCGCCTTGTCATCGAACAGCTCGCGCCGCTCCAGCGCCGCGGCCGCGCTGCCGGCCAGGCCCAGCAGCCGGGCCCGGCGCTCGTCCGGCAGAGGCTCGGCGTCCGGCGGCTCGAGGGCGAGCACGCCGATCGGCCGTCCGCGCAGGCACACCGGCGTGAGGACCACGACCGCGCCCGCGGGCAGGTCATCGACCGCCACCGCGCCCGGCAGGTGCTCTCGGTACCACGCGGCCGCCCCGACCACGCGAGCGCCGCCGTCGGGGTCGAGCTGCGAGACCGCGCTGGCCGGCCCCGCGTCCGACGGGATCGGCAGCGGCCCTGGCAGCAGGCTCTCGAGGCCCACGGCGGCACGGTACACAAGGCGATCTCCCTCTCGGAGCAGCAGGCTGCCGCGCCGCGCTCCAGGCAGGCTGTCGGTGGCGTCCTGTACGATGCGATGCAGCGCTGCGAAGAGGTCCAGACCGGTGCTCATGCGTGTTCGACCTACACCCCACCGGACAGATCACGGCGAGGGTCCACGCCAGCAGGCGCGATCGGTCCGTCCCCTGTCAAGCAATCCCACCGGCGCGCCCCGCCCCTGATGAGCTCGAATCGCGGAGCTCTGTGGCGAGGACCACCGTCCGGCGCGGCGGCCGCCCGGCGTCGCACCCGCCGCCCATCCGTGCCAGGATGCGGCCGGATCGTCGCATGGGAAACCACATGGAGCGGGTCGTCGGGGTGCTCAACGGGGTCCTCGGCGACTACCTGAAGCGGACCAGCAACGGCCTCGCGACCGCGATGCAGCTTGTCCGCGACGGACACCCCGTGTCGCTCGCCAGGGCATTTCCCGCGGGCGTCTCTGCCCAGGCCACGTCGCGCGTCGTCGTGCTCGTGCACGGGCTGATGAGCACCGAGGAGCTCTGGACGATGCCGGACGGCGAGACGTACGGATCGCTCCTTGCGCGCGACCTCGGGTACACGCCGGTTTACGTGCGGTACAACAGCGGTCTCCGCGTCTCCGAGAACGGCGAAGCCCTGGATGTCCTCCTCGAGCAGCTCGTCTGCGCCCCTCCTGCTCCCGTGGAGGAGCTGGTCCTCATCGGCCACAGCATGGGCGGCCTCGTCGCGCGCAGCGCCGCGCACGCGGCGAGCGACAAGGATCGAAGGTGGCTGCCCCTCGTCAAGCGCGCCTTTTATCTCGGCACACCGCACCTCGGCGCCCCGCTGGAGCGCTTTGGCAACGTGGTCACGTGGGCGCTCGCGAGCATCGACAATCCGTACACGAAGCTCATCGCCGACATCGTCAATCTCCGCAGCGGCGGGATGAAGGACCTGGCTTATGCCAACCTCCGCCGCGAGGACTGGGAGGGCGCAGACGCGAACGTCCTGCTCCAGAATCGCCGCCATCCGGTGCCCCTGCTCCCCCACATTCGCCATCATCTCATCGCCGGCGCGCTCACGGCCGACCCGAGGCTCTCTCTCCTGTTCGGCGACGCGATGGTCTCGCTGCGGAGCGCCACGGGCCGGGCGGTCGCCGACGACCGGTGCTCGCCCTTCCCTCAAGAGCACGCGCGGATCATGCCGTCGCTCGGACACCTGCGCCTGGCCCACGACCCGGACGTCTACGCGCAGATCCGCGCGTGGTGCGAGGAGGCGGTGTGATGGAGCGGTGGCGCGGCTTGAAGGACCTCGTGCAGGACGCCGTCGACCACGGCTCCCGGAGCGTGGAGCGCCTGCAGAAGCACGCGGCGAAGCTGCCCTTCGACCTGCTGGAGCAGATTCCCCCGATCCAGGCGCCCGTGAGGGGGATCCGCCTCATTCACGATACGACGGTGTCCGGCGTCCACGGGGCGATCCGC
>JAICEP010000111.1 GCA_025924095.1 Sorangium sp. | reverse complement strand
GGGTGATCTCCTCGATGCGCGCGCGCATCCGCTTCTTCGCGCGCTCCTCGATCTGACGCACGCGCTCCTTGCTGACGCCGAAGTCGGCGCCGAGCTGCTCGAGCGTCACGGGGCTGTCGGTCAGCCAGCGCTGGCTCATGATGCGGCGCTCGCGGGGCGACAGCTCGCTCACGACCTGGAGCAGCGCGCGCGAGAGCTGCTCGCGCTCGTCGGCGGCGCAGGCCTCCTCCTCCGGCGTGTGCGAGCTCGACGCGAGCCGCTCCACCGGCGCCACGCCGTCGTCGCTCGGAGAGCGCTCCAGGCTGACGTCGCGCGCCATGAGCAGCGGCAGCAGCTCGGTCGCCCGCTCCTCCGACAGGCCGCTCAGCTCCGCCAGCACCGCCGGGTCCTTCTCGTGCGTCTTGCGGTAGATGCGCAGCGCGCGGCGCTCGCTCTTCGACGAGCCGAGGCGCACGATCCGGTACCCCCGCGCCACGTGCTCGCGGATCTCCGCCCGGATCCAGTAGGCCGCGTAGGTCGCCAGGCGGCAGCCGCGGTCCGGATCGAAGCGCTCCGCGGCCTTCAGGAGGCCGATGTTCCCCTCCTGCACGATGTCCTCCATCGGGAGCCCCCACCGGCGGTACTCGAGCGCGATCGTCATGACGAAGGGCAGGCACGCCTCGATGAGGCGCCGGCCAGCATCCCGGTCGCCGGCTCGCCAGCGGAACGCGAGCTCCCGCTCGGCCTCTGGGCTCAGGGTGGCGTAGTTCGCGAGCTCCGTACGATAAGCCGAGAATGCCGCACGATCCCAGGTGATGCTCATGGTCTCTTCGTTCTCCGCCGCGCGCGCCGATCAAGGAGGCCTTGGGTTGGGAGACCCCTGCAAGCCGGTGGGCGGCACCGGGCCAGATGCAGGCGCGATGCCGGGATAAACCCTACAAAATCGCCTTTTTTTGCGCTGGAATGCGCAACGTGTTCGGATCTCCCGAGGGACGCGAAAGCTTTGCGGGAAAGCGGAGGAGCACGAATGCGCGGCGCTGAGCCCAGATCCACGGCGCGCGAGCGGCGAATGAGAACAGGGCGTGGCTTCCAGGTTTCGGGCGTGGACAGCGCCCGCGGCGCCCTCCGCGCTCCGCGAGCGCGCGCCCCGATCGCCGCGGTCGCCTCTGCCCCCGCCGCCCGCGCCATGATATTCGGAGAGCCGTGAGGACACGCGTCGCGAGCTCCGTCGCGTGCATCGCCGCAAGCCTTGCGGCGCTCGCCTTGCTCTCGCGCGAGGCGGAGACGCCCCTCGCGAAGGCGCGGCGCGGGCTGGCTCGGCCCCTGCTCCACGCCATCGCGCCCGACGACGAGGAGATCGACGGCGCCGGCTGCGATCCGAACGCCCTCGACCGCGGCATCGCGGTGCCGACGGGGGCGCCGACCTCGCTCGGCTGCGAGCAGGCGCGCGCCATCGTCGCCCAGGCCCGCACCACGCTGGCCGCTCCGCCGCTCCGCGTCGATCCCGCAAAGTTTGCCGAGGCGACCTCCGACTGGCTCGATCCGCACGGGCTCTGGTCGGTCGCGCCCGACGCGCCCGTGGGGGCCTCGCTGGGGCGGGAAGCTGCCGCGCTCCTCGCCGAGCTGCAGGCGCCCGTGGGCAGCGGGCCGTGCTCGGCGGCGCTGCGCGTGGGCGAGGAGCTCTCCCGGTGGTCGCGCGAGCTCGATGGGCTCTTCGACGAGGGCTACCGGCGCGGGCTGGCCAGCCCGCCCGCGACCTCGGCCCAGGCGTGGGAGCTGATCTCCGCGGCGCCGTTCGAGGACGGCGAGGTGACGCGGAGCGCCCGGGATCTCGCGCGCGAGCTCGGTCGGGAGGTCGGCGGGCTGCGCGCGCGCTTCGGAGAGCCGCTCGCCCGCTACGCCGACGCCGTGCGCGAGCGCGCGGCGCCCTCGCTGAGCGAGGACGGCTGGGCGCGCACGGTGATCGCGGCCGCGGTGCGCGCCTACGTGCCCCAGCTGGACGCCCACGGCGCCTGGGCGCCGCTCGAGGAGGAGGTCTCCATCTACGACCTCGACCTCGAGGCGCGCCCGCCGGCCCGGCTCTGGCAGGAGATGACGCGCACCGCGATCGGGGTGCGCATCGACCGCGGCGCGCTCGCGCCGCTCGCGGACGGCGACGTGGTGATCCGGATCCAGGATCTGCCGATCTCCGGCATGAGCGTCGAGCAAGCCGAGCAGCTCGCCGTGCTGGCCGACGTGCGCCCCGGGACGACCGCGCGCGTGGCGCTGCTCCGGCGCGGCGCCGCGGCGCCCCTCGAGCTGGCCGTGGCGCCGCACCCGATCGGACCGCAGCCGGCGGAGCCCGCGCCGGCCTCGCTGCCGCTCGATCTCGTGCGGTTCGGCGACGGCAAGGTCGCGGTGATCACCATCCCCGACGTCCCCGACGACCTCGGCGATCGGGTGGCGGCGGCGCTCCTCCTCGCGCGCGCGCAGAGCGACACGCGGGGCGTGATGCTCGACGTGCGCGCGAACGGCGGCGGCTCGACCGACGGGGCGATCGCCGCGCTCGGGCTGTTCCTGCCGGGCGTGCCGCTGTTCCCGATGCGGCGCCGCGACGGCGGCGTCGAGGTGGAGCGCTCGCCCGACGTGCCCGAGGGGCGCGGGTGGAGCGGGCCGCTCGCGGTGCTCGTCGACGGCGACTCCGCGAGCGCGGCGGAGATGATCGCCGGCGCGATCGGCAGCTACCGGCGCGGCGTGGTCATCGGCGATCGCACCTACGGCAAGGGGTGCGCCCAAGAGTACCTCGACGACGACGCCCACGTCGGCGTCCTGCGCCTCACCACGCTGCTCTACGCGCTCCCCGACGGCGCGCCGGTGCAGAAGGTCGGCATCGTGCCGCAGGTGCAGCTCTCGCTGCCGGCGACGAACGAGCGGGAGGCGCGCGTGGACCGGGCGCTCGGCCCGTGGCGCGGCCCCGACGTGCGCGATCTGCACCGCGTGCGCGAGGTGCCGTGGTCGGCGCACGCGGGGCGGGTGGGGCCCTGCCGCGACGAGACGGTCTGCCGCGCGCTGCGGTCGCTCGGCGCGGTCCGGGCGGCGGCGCGCTGACGCGCGTCAGCGCTTCCAGAACTTGCCGAGGAGGCCGCCCGCGGGCGTCGGGTCGTTGCTCGCGCGGCTGCGCATCTCCTGCACGCGCACCTCGCGGATGGCGTCGAGGTTCTTCGGGTTGATCTCGGCCGCCAGGCGGAAATCGCGGCTCGCCCGGTCGACCCGCCCCGTGCGCTTGAGGAGCATGCCGCGGTAGAAGAGCGCCCGCTCGTAGCGGGGCTCCTTCCCCAGGACGACGTCCAGCGTCTCGATCAGGTCGTCGTAGTGCGCGCTCGTGGCCCCCTCCGCGAACGCGGGCGGCTCGCCGCGCCGCTGCGCCTGGATCCAGACGAGCAGCGTCATGTACTCGGGCTGCTCCGGGTCGGCGTTCAGCGCGCGCCGCGCGCGGATCTCGGCGCCCACGAGGTCGTTCTTCTTGAGCAGGATCTCGGCCTTCTGGAAATCGAGCGCGGCGTCGACGACGCGGGCGATCTTCTCGTCGTCCTCCGCGGGGGCCGCGGCCTCCTTCGGCGCCTGCATGTACTCGGCGCGCCGCTTCGGATCGCTCAGCGTCTGGTAGGCCTCGCTGATGCGGGCGAACACGCGCCCGACGAGCGGCTTGACGTCCTGGAGCTCCGCCGGCGTCCGGTCGGGGTGCCACTGCTTGGCGAGCGCGAAGTAGACGCCCTGCACGCGCTCAGGAGGGGTGTCCTCCGCGACGCCGAGCATCTGGAAGAAGCTCTCGCCGTCGATCGCGGCGGCGCGCGCCTCGATCTCGGCGCGGCGCGCGGCGAGCTCGGGGCTCGGCGCGGCGCGCGGCAGCGGCGGGAGATCGGGCGGGGGCGCCGCGGGCCCCTGCGGCCGCGCGGGCTCCGGGGCGCGCGCCGGCGGAGGCGACGTCGACCCGGCGCGCCCCGCCCCCCGCGCGGCCCTGCCCTCCTGGCCGACGGCCGCCATCTTGACGGTGGGCGCCTGCGGCTGCGGCGGCTGCGCGCGGGCGCCGGCAAAGGACGGCACGGGGGGCTGCTTCGGCCCCTTCGGATCCGCGCCGCGGGGCGCGCCGCCCGGATCGCCGCCGGACGCGCGCGGATCGAACGGCGCCGCGGGACGCGGGATCGGCGCGCCGCGGCCGTCCAGCGCCCCGGACGGGGGCGGCACGGTCGAGCGGCGCGGGACGAGCGGCTCGGCGAACGGCGCTCCCGACCGCCTGCTGGACGGCGCCGGGGGGGCCTCGGTCTGCCGCGGCGAGGCGCGGCCGTCGGCCTCGCCGCGCGCCGGGCGCGGCCCGGGCATCGTCGAGCCCGAGGTGGGGCGCGGCGAGCGCGCCGCCGCGCCGGCCGGCTCGCGCTGGGGGGCCTGGCCCGCGTCGGCCGGGACAGCGCCGGCGGCCCGCTCCCGGCCAGATCCACCGGACCCGCCGAGCCCCACAGGGCGACGGCCCGGCGCGCCGAGATCGAGGTGCCGCGTGATCGCGAGCGCGTAGATCGTCAGCCGCACGACGCGCTCCTGCGCGACGCCGGCCCCGAGGAGCTCGGCGAGCGTCATGCGCCGCGTCCGCAGCAGGTCGACGACGGCCGCCTCGTCGCGGTGGAGCTGGAACCGCTTCATCTCGGCCTCGACGTGGAGGCCGAGCTGCCGGCTCTGGATCCGGTCGAGGGTCGCGTCGATCAGCGGATCGTCGGCGTGGAGCCGGACGCCCGCCGCGATCACCGCGAGCGGCTCGCATCCGATGAGCTCCGGACCGCCGTAGGACGACAGCAGGTTCTGGCCGTCGTAGTAGGCGTACCGCGTCTCGGGCGGGAGATCGTAGAGCGCGACGAGCTTGCGCACGAGCTGCTCGCGCAGCACGGCGTAGACCGTCTCCCTGTCGAGCAGGCCCCGGGAGACGAGCAGCCGGCCGTGCAGCACCCTCCGCTTCGTGATGTCCCGGAGCGTCTCCCGGAGCGTCGCCTCGTCGAGGAGGCCGAGATCGAGGATCACCCGGTCGAGCGGGGCGATGATCGTCCCGGTCCAGATCTTGGCCGGCACGCCGTCGCTGAAGAAGATGCCGTGGCGGACGCCCCCGGGGTCGATGAAGCACGTGGTGCCGGTGAGGCGCCGGTCGAGCATGTACACGAGCAGGTGGACGAGCGGCGTGCGCGCGAGCGCGCCCTCCGCGGTCGGCGTCTCGCCCGGCAGCGACAGCACCGCGATGGGGCCGGCCATGGCCGAGGGAGGCAGGTCCGACACCGGGGTGCGCTCGCGCCGCGGTGACGGCTCTCCCCAGCCGCGGGGGCGCAGCGCGAGCGGCCGCGCGCTCTCCTCGGGAACCTCGTCTGGATCGCTGTCTGTCTGCACCGACCACGACTCCTCTCCGTGAGCGCCCGGCGGGGGCGAGTACCGGTCCGCCGCCGCGGCGGGCTCCTGCTGCTGCGGTGGATCCGGCCAGCGCGCCGTGGTGCGCCCGGGCCGCAACGTCGGCGAGCGCTTGCCGGACGGCGCCGGCGGCAGGTCCGCGAGCATCCTGGCCTCTTCGCCGCCGTCGCCGGCCGGCGCCGCCTCGGCCGGCGAGGCGGGGCCGCGGCCGGCGTCGCTGGACCGCGGCTGCGTCCTCCGGCTCCCCGGCGAGCTGGTCACCGGCAGCGTGGGCGACGAGGGCCGCGTGATCTGCTGCGGCGGCGGCATGCGCAGGCTGGCGAGCGGCGACGCCGGCGCGGAGCGGATGGGCGGCTCCGCCGCGATCGCCGGCGACCGGAGCGACGCCTCCTGGACGGCCGCGTGGGCGCGCATCGACGCGGCGGCGGGGTCGTCGCTGGTCGCGACGATCCGGCGGATGTGCCGCGTCGGCTCGCCCTGGCGGGGCCGCTCGGCGAGATCGACCTCGAGCGCGCGCGCGGCGATAGGACCGCCCGACGCGTCGAGGACCAGGCGGACGCGCGGCTGCGAGTAGCGGGCCGGGTGCGCCGGCGTCTGCACCACCAGCGCGACCTCGCCGGTCGAGAGCTCCACGAGCGTGCCGGTCGGAAAGATCCCGAGCGCGCCGACGAGCAGCCGCAGCACCGTGCGATCCGCCGGATCGGTCGCCTCCTGCTCGAGCTTGGCGATCGCCTCGTCGGCGGAGAGCGGCGTCTCGCCCGGCGCGGGCGTCAGGAGATCGTTGAAGGCGCGGGCGGTCGCGAGGATGCGCGCCTGCAGCGTCGGCTGGCGGAGGCCGCGGTACACCGGGCCGAGCGCCGCCTGGCGGCGCACCCAGTGCGCCTCGTAGGCCACCACGGTGCGCATGACGCTGGGCTCGTTGACGAGGCCGAGCGCGGTCAGCACGACCGCCGTCCCCGCGGGGACGTCCGCCTCCTGCTGCTCGCTCAGCTGCGGGACGAGCCCGCCCGCGCCGCTCCCCGCGGCGCCGGTGAGCCGCGGCCGCGCGATGTCGAAGAGCAGCGCCGCCATCGAGAGCCGCTGCAGGAGGACGACGTCGCCCGTGATCTGCCGGGCCATCGCGAGGCTCAGGATCGCGGTGTTCACCGCGCGCCCGGCGTCGTCGTGGTTCTGGTTGCGGAGCGCGGTGACGCCCAGGAAGGCCGGCGTCTCGTTCGCGGAGAGGTCGACGAGGCGCTGCGTGATGCGCTTGACGCCCTGCCGCAGGGTGTAGCGGCCGTGCCGGAGGTCGTCGTAGAACCGGCGGAGGATCACGATCGCCGTCGCGTAGGTCCGCACGATCGCCGAGGTCTCGTCGCCCTCGCGATCGGCCGCCACCTCGCGGCGGAGGACCGCCTCGTCCACGGCGCGCAGGCGGACGCGCGGCGCCGGGCGGTCCGCGAGCGCCGGCTTGCCGCTCCGGAGGGCCTCGGCGAGCGCGGAGGCGAGCGCGTAGAGATCGCTCGCGCGGACGTCCTTCGCGACCCCGATCTCGGAGTAGCCGCAGCGGCTCAGGACGTCGCCGAGCTCGAGCGCGCCCTCGTAGACGGCGCGGTTCGCCTTGAGGAGCTGCCCGGAGACGAAGACCGCGCCGCGGGTGAACAGGATGGAGACGTTGTGGCCGGAGCGCTGGCCGAAGTCCTGGATCAGCGAGACCGTCTCCTCGACCTGCCGCACCATCGCCTGGTTGTCGATGGCGTGCAGCGTCGAGAGCTTCACCAGCCGGAAGAGGGCCTGCACGACGCTGGCGGCGAGATCGCGCGCCTGCTCGCGCCGGATGTTCTCGGACACGTTCTGGCTGATGACGTCGACCTGGGGAGCGGTCACGGGAGATCTCCGGCCGTCGAGATCCGCTTGCCGAGGCGCGCGGCGATCGCCTCGGCGGCGGCGCTCGCGGCGTCGCGCAGCGCCTGGCTGTTCCAGGGCCGCCGCTTCGAGGCCGCGAGCGCGGCGTCGAGCGCCTCCTGCGAGCTCGCCTCGCGGCCGAGCAGCTCCGCCGAGAGGCAGCGGGTCTGCTCCGCGGCGTCGTCGGCGAGCAGGCCGTGCCGCTGGAGCAGCTCGACGGCGATCGACTCGCCGCGCGCCGGGTTCAGCGTGTAGAGCGCGCCGAGGAACTCGCGCCGCTCGTCGAGGGCGAGCTGATGGAACGAGCCGTCCTGCACGCGGCGGACGAGCAGCGGGCCGGCCGCGCGGACCTGGTGGTGCGCCAGCGTGCGGAGCGCCGCGACGCGCACCTCGGGCGGCGCCGCCTCGGCGAGCGAGAGCAGCTCGTCCCGGATCTGCTCGGGGCTCGCCGCGAGGTGGGCGATCGCCTCGCAGCGGAGCGCCGCGTTCGCGCACCCGGAGAGCCGCTTCAGCGCGCCGAGGGCGCCCTGCGTCCGCGACGCGGCGAACATCTTGAGGATCGGACGGGCGACGTCGAGATCCAGCGTCATGAGCGCGTCGACGACCCCCTCCTCGTGCCCGGGCAGCGTCCGCTCGAAGTAGCCGAGGAGCGCGCGGCGCAGGGGCTCGTGGCCGATGTGCCCGACGACCTCCATGGCGACGGGCAGGGTGTCGCTGCCGAGCTTGTGCAGGACGGGCGCGAGGCGCTGCGCGACGAGATCGAGATCCACGGGGGCGGGCTGCGCCGCGGCGCCGGGGGTGCCCGTCATGACGACGCGCGTCGCCTCGCGGAGGAGCAGCCGCATCGTGTCGGGCGGGAACATGCCCCGGGCGAGCTCCGTCGCGAGCGCGCCGCCCTGCTGCCTGGGCGCGAGCGCGTCGAGCGCCTTCTCGACCGCGTCGTGCATCCCGAAGAGCATGTCGAAGCGGCGCGCGAGGATGAGATCGCGCGCCGAGGCGGCCATCGGCTCGGTCACGAGCGCGACGTCCTGGTAGCGCTTCGCGTTCAGGAAGGCGTCCGCCACGATCTCGACGAAGCGCTCGCTCCAGCGGTCCGGGCCGAGCACGAGCTGCGTGCCGAGCGCGCGCTGCGCGACCGGGTCGAGGGCGAGCGCGCTCGCGGCGCGGCGCGCCGCGCGCAGCGCGGCCGCGTCGGTGTCGATCACCATCGCGGCCGCCTCGGCGCGGTTCGCCTTCTCCTCGGCGGCGCGCCGGGCCATGCCCTCGAGGTCGTCGGCCTCGTGCCAGAACTGCTCGCGATCGGCCGCGTCCCCCTCGGCGAAGACGCTCACCACGTCGTAGCGCACGTGCTCGAGGCGGCGCTCCCACAGCGCGGCCGCGACGTCGTCCTCGGGGGCGAGGTCGCGCAGCGGGTCGAGCAGCAGCACCTCGCAGAACGAGCGCAGCTCTTCCTCCGTGATGCCCGGCAGCAGCTGGACGCGCCGCACGCCGGCCGCGAAGAGGTTGTACGGGACCAGGTCGAGCGGGTGCGGCGGCTCCCACACCGTCCGCCCGCGGTGCTCGAAGGCGTACGGCGTCAGCGCCCAGTGGACGGGGCTCCCGTCCGCGCGCAGCGCCTCCACGATGGCCTGGAAGGTCGCGCGGAGCTTGTTGTCCGCGTCCGGATGGCGAAAGCCGTAGTGGCGCACCGCGGGGAGCAGCCGCTCCACGCGGCGGAACACCTCGGCGAGCCGCGTGACCGCGGGATCGTCCGGCTCCGCGACCCCCGGCTCCTCCTGGGGCGCGGGCTCCTCCGGCGGCCGCATCCCGACGGCCGTGGGCGAGTCGTCCGGCGGGGGGCGCCGCGTGCTCTGCGGCTCCGGGCGGCGCGGGGCGGACGCGCCGGTCTCCTCGAGGATGCGCAGCACCTCCTGCCGCATCTGCGCGGCCGAGTCGTGGCGGTTGCGCCGGTCCCAGGCGAGCGCCTTGTCGACGAGGCCGATGACCGAGGCGGGCAGCTCGGGCGCGATCCGCGCGAGCGACGGGGCCGGCGTCGTCGCGGCGAGGATGAACGCCTCGTTGTCCGAGCGCCCCTGGTGGAGGCGCTGGCCGCTGAGCACGGCGTACAGGGTCGCGCCGATCGAGAAGAGATCCGCCCGCCCGTCGACCCCCTCGGTCAGCCCCATCGCCTGCTCCGGCGCCATGAACGAGGGGGTGCCGAGCGCGGTGCCCGCCTTGGTCTTGTCGCCGGGCGCGCCGCGCAGCCTCGCCACGCCGAAGTCGAGCAGCTTCACCACGTTGTCCTTCGTGACGAAGATGTTCGCGGGCTTCAGGTCGCGGTGGACGATGCCTTCCCCGTGGAAGCTCTCCAGCGTCTCGAGCACCTCCCCGGCGATCCAGAGCGCCTCCGCGGCGGGGAGCTTCCGGCTCTTGCGCTTCCAGAGCTGCTGCACGGTCTCACCGTCGAGCAGCTCCATCACGAGGAACGGCTCGTCCTGCTCGGTGATGTCGTCGTCGAGGATCGCGACCCGGCCGGGGTGATCGATCTTGTTGGCGACGTATCCCTCGCGCAGGAACCGCTCGCGGATGCCGACGTCCCGCGCGAACTCGGCGTGGAGGATCTTCAGCGCGGCGCGCGAGCCGTTCCGGTGGGTCGCGGCGTACACGGACGCCATGCCGCCCACGCCGAGGAGCGCGTCGATCCGCCACTTGCTCTTGAGGGTCATCCCGACGCGGGCGCGCGCCCGCTGCTTCTCGTCCGGGGCGTCCGAGACCTCCGAGGGAGGAGGGAGGACGGACTCGGGGATGACGCCACGTGAGGTCATTCGGCCACCAGAAGGCGGGAAATCGTATCACCTCCGCGCCCTCGCCAGGTTCCGGATTTCGGGGGCAGGCAGTGCGCCTTACCGTTTCCTGGCGCCCGGCGGGCGCAGGGCGATCGCCGGTAGGGGAGCTCGTTCCGCCCGCCGGGAGCCCGGCGAGGGAGGCGATGAAGCGCCGCGCGGGCGGCGATGGCGTCCAAGCGCCCGGCGCCGGTCGCCGAGCGCCGCGCCGCGCGACGGCGCGCCTCGCAGGTCGACGAAGTTTCGTCCGGTGCCATTGTGACGCCTGCCAACACGACGTCCTACGCACGGAGGAGCGTCAAGAGGCGCCGAGCGCCAGCTCCATGGCCAGCGCGTCCACCAGCGAGCGCAGCACCTCCGCCATCCGCGCCACGCGGTCCGGGTCGAGCACCGGGCGGCGCCGATCGCCCGGCGCGCACACGAGCGCCCGGGCCAGCTCGATCTGGATCGCGTCGATGTCGGGCGCGGCGTGGCGGAGGACGGAGTAGCCGCCCGGAAACGGCGCCTCGGTTCCGACGGACAGCCCATGGTCCCGCGCCGCGCGCGCCAGGGCGTCGCGCACCGCCGGGCGCGCGCATCGGCCGTTTCGGGTCCCGAGCACGACGTCCGCCGCGTCCTTCAGGCCTCCGTCGGGGTACGTGTGGACCGCGAGGAGGGCGGCGCGACCGTGGCGCGCGCACGACGCCGCGAGCTCGGCGGCGACGGCGTCGTGGTACGGCTCGAAGACCTCTGCGAGGAGCTCGTCGACCTCGGCGCGCGATCGCCGGCGTTCCCACCACGTGACGCCGGCGCACGAGAAGCGGCGCACGTCGCCGAGCCCCGGCGGGCGCTTGTCCTCATAGGGAGTCGGCACGCGCGGCTCCACGTTGAGATCGATCACATAACGACTCGCCGTGGCGACGACGCGCCGCACGCCTCTGGCCTCGAGCCCCTCGCACACGGCGGCGGCGCCCACGTCGGAGTCGGCCCAGGGCGCGCCCGCCTCGAGCGCGATCGACGGGAGGCCGAGGCCCCGCACGGTGAGCGGATCGAGCCCGAGGCCCGCGTGGGGGACCTCGACCACGACGGGGCCGGGCGCACCGGGGCCCAGGATTTCGAAGTGCGGAGCGGTCATCGTGCCAAGCGCCGGATTTCGCCGAAGGACGCGTCATCGCAAGGGGCGAGCGCGTGATGCCCGTGGCGCATGCGGCAGGAGGATACACCGGTCCGGCGAGCGCACCTCCACCGCGGAGGAGAGCCCTTCGAGCCCGCCCACCCCCGAGCCGCTACCCCGACGATCTGCGGCGGCAACCCCGCCCCCCCCTTGACGTCGCGCGGGAGGGCTGGCGAAACTCATAGGTCGGCGGTCCTCGTGGATAAGTGTGATGCCCCCATAACCGACGAGTCGTCCCTCGCCCAGGCCCTCGCGAAGCTCAACGAGGCCATGCGCCCGAGCCTCGGCGGCAGCACCGACCCGGCGCGGCGCCGGGTCGCCCAGCGTCTCGCTCAGCTCGCGCGTTGTGAGGACGAGGATCTGCCCGCGTTCGCGAAACGGCACATGCCCGGGCGCACCGTCGAGGGATCCGGGCTCCGCTCGGCCCGGGACCTCTTGCTGGCAATCGGCGGCATCGCGGACATGGAGGAGGGCGGCCCCGACGCATGGGCGGCGCTCGCCGAGGTGAACCGGATCCTGGAGCGCCGCCTGGCCGAGGCGAAGGAGGCGGCGCTGAAGCGCAAGGCCGAGGCGGAACAAGCGGCCGCGGGCCCGCCGCCGCACGTCGCGCCGATGCTCTCCCAACGGATGCCAGCGCCGCTCGCCTCGCCGACGCCCCCGCTGGCGGACGCCACGCTGCCGCCCACGCGTCTACCGCCCGCGCCAGGCGCGCTGCCTTTCGCGTCCACGACGAGCCCGCTCCCGTTCGCGGCGAGGGCGGGGTGGGACCGTCCCACTCCGCCGTCCTCGGCGCCTCGGTACGATTCGGTGCTGCCGTTCCGCCCCCCTCCATCGCCGGCCGTAGCTCCGCGCGAGGAGCGCGCCTCGATGGCTCCCGAGCTCGCATCGTGGCGCGCTCCGCCCCAGCCCGCCTGGGCAGCACCGTCCTCGGGCCCGGGCGCTGCCGCCAGCATCTCCCCGCTTACTTTGGAGCAGTATGCGGGGATGGTGGTGGCCTGCGAGCTCTATCCTCTCCATGCGCAGAGCACCCAGAGTCGATATGGGGTGAGGACCCCCGACGAACGGGCGGCGCTCGACCGCTTCTGGCACGCGCGGCTCTCGGCCGATCCGGTGCTCGCCGAGCACTGGGAGCGCATGCGGGAGAACGCGCGGAGGTACTTCCGCCAAGCCCCCTGACCGCCGGCCCCACGATCTCGCTGGCGTGCCGCCGGGGTACGGGCGCGGCGCGAGCGGTTGACACGGAACGAGGCCCGGCCGAGACTCTCCGTTCGCACTCCCTGCGTCGCACGAGGCAAGACATGCCCACCGCGCTCTACTCGCTCACGTGCTCGAAGCTCGACAACGTCACGTTCGCCGGGTTCCGCGGCAAGGAGGAGATCTCCCGGCCGTACGAGATCGAGCTGTTCTTCACCGTCCCGGTTGGCACGGCCGTCCATGCCGCGGTCGGCGAGCGGGCCAAGCTCACGATCCGCCGCGGCGACGACACGGCCCCGATCGTGTTCCACGGCGTGATCGCGGAGACACGGCTGCTCCACCAGACAGCCGAGCGCGCCCTGTACCGGGCGCTGCTCGTTCCCAAGCTCTGGATGCTTCGTCACTTCTGGCGGAGCTTCATCTTCACCGACAAGACGGTGGACGAGTTCCTGACCGACACGCTGAAGGCCGGCGGCCTGATCACCAGCGAGTTCCGGTTCTCCGCCGTCGACACGTACCCGAAGGAGGAGTTCGTCGCGCAGTACCGCGAGACCCTACTCGACTTCTTCCACCGGTGGTGCGAGCGCGAGGGCCTCTACTATTATTTCGAGCAGAGCGACGACAAGCCGAGCGAGGTCCTCGTCATCGTGGACAACCGCGAGCTCAACGACGACTTCCCGGGCGGCGGCCACGTAAAGTACACGCCGATCCTGGGCGACGACGTCACGGCGCCGCCCGGGCTGCATTCGATGGAGGCCGACGTGCGGTGGCTCCCGAAGACGGTCACCATCGCCGACTACAACTACGCGAACCCGTCGGCCTCCGTGAAGAGCGACAGCGACGTGACCGAGCGCGGGATCGGGACGATCCGGGAGTACGGCGCTCGCGTGTTCGGCGAGAGCGACGCCAAGCACATCGCGACGGTCCGTGCCGAATCCATCGGCTGCCGCGAGCGCACGCTCCGCGCGGCGGGCAGCGCTCTCGGGCCGCGGGCAGGCTACCGCTTCACTATCGACGACGGACCGGACGACCTCGAAGAGAGCTGGCTCGCCGTGGAGGTGGAGCACGAGGGCTCCCAGGCGGGCGTGACGCCCGAGGTGGTCCGCATGACCGGCATCAAGGGCTCCGAGACGTACAGGATGAAGCTCTTCGCCGTGCCCGCGAGCGAACAGTACCGTGCGCCGCAGTCCACTCCGTGGCCGCGGATCT
>JAICEP010000110.1 GCA_025924095.1 Sorangium sp. | reverse complement strand
GCCCCCGTCCGCGCGCCGCGCCGCGCTGGCCGTGGCCGAGGGGGTGAGCTCGCTCGTTCGCGGGGCGTACCGCCGCGTGCGCCGCGAGGGCGCGCCGGCCGAACGCGGTCGTCGCAGCGGGCGCGCGCCGGCCGAGCGAGACGGGCGCGCGCCGGCCGAGCGAGACGGGCGCGCGCCGGCCGAGCGAGACGGCGAGGGCGCCGCCGCCCCCCACCGGGCCCACGCCGAGGACGTGAGCGAGGTCGCCCGCGCGCTCGGCGTCGACCTGACCGCGGGGCTCGGCGCCGACGAGGCCCAGCGCCGTCTCCGCGACGTCGGTCCGAACGAGCTCGCGGGCGTCGCGACCCGCTCGTCGATCGAGATCCTCGCTGAGCAGATTTTTACAGTGCCCACCGCGCTGCTCCTCGGCGCGGCGGGCCTGTCGCTCGCGCTTGGCGATGTGGTCGACGCGGGCGCCGTCCTCCTCGTCGTCGGCGCGAACGCGGTGATCGGCACGTACACCGAGTCGCGCGCCGAGGAGCTCCTGCACGCCTGGGGCGACCTCAGGGTCGGGTGGGCGCGCGTCGTGCGCGACGGGCGCGAGCAGCGGCTCGCCGCGTCGGAGATCGTGCCGGGCGACGTGCTCGCGCTGCGCGCCGACGAGCCGGTCGCGGCGGACGCGCGCGTCGTTGCCTCGCGCGACCTCACCGTCGACGAGAGCACGCTGACGGGCGAGAGCGAGCCCGTCGAGAAGGGCCCCGCCAAGGTCGACGCCGGCGCGCCGCTCGCCGAGCGCCGGGGCATGGTGTACGCGGGCACCACGGTCGCCTCGGGCGAGGGGGCGGCGGTGGTCGTCGCGACGGGCCGACGGACCGCGCTCGGGGACATCCAGCGGGCGCTCTCCCGCGAGGGCGAGCGCACCCCGCCGATCGAGCAGGAGCTCGCCTGGATCGGCCGGCGCCTCGCGGCCTTCGCGCTCGCGAGCTCCTCGGCGGTGGTGGTCGTCGGCCTCGCGCGGCGTCGGCCGCTCCGCGCGCTCGCGCGGAGCGCCGTCGCCCTCGGCGTCGCGGCCATCCCCGAGGGGTTCCCCGCCGTGGGCACCACCGCGCTCGCGCTCGCGAGCCGCCGCCTGCGCGGTCGCGGGATCGTCATCCGCCGCCTCGCCGCGGCAGAGACGCTCGGCGCGGTGAGCGTCGTCTGCGCCGACAAGACGGGCACGCTCACCGAGAACCGCATGCGGGTCGCCGAGATCTTCCTCCCCGGCGAGGGCGTCCTGCGGGTCGCCCGCGCCGCGCGCGGCGAGCGCGGCGACGGCGCGGGGTCGCCGCGCGGGCTCACGCTCGTCGGCGAGGACGGGCGCGAGGTCGCCGCGAGCGCCCCGTGCGTGCACGCGCTCGCGCGCATCGCCGCGCTCAACGCCGACGTCGAGCTGAGCGACGTCGGCAAGGTCGTCCACGGCAGCGGCACCGAGCGCGCGCTCGTCGAGTTCGCGCTCGCGGCCGGCTACCCTGTGTCGTCGCGGCGCCTCGCTGCGCGGCGCGTGAGCGAGGAGCGCCGCTCGGCCGAGCGCGCGTTCATGGTGACGGTCCACGACCACCCGGAGCTCGGGCACATCGAGCTCGTGAAGGGCGCGCCCGAGCAGGTCGTCGCGCGCTGCGACGCTCCGCGCGGCGCCGGCCGCGACGAGGTGCTCCGGCACAACGACGCGATGGCCTCGCGCGGCCTGCGCGTGCTCGCCCTCGCGTGGCGGCGGAACGGCCGGCCGGACAACGACGCCCCGCTCGAGCTCGCCGGCCTCATCGGGCTCCGCGACCCGGCCCGCGCCGGCGCGCGGGAGGCGCTCGCGACCCTCTCCGACGCGGGCATCCGCACCCTGATGCTCACGGGCGATCAGGAGCGGACCGCGCGCGCGATCGGCGTCGAGCTCGGCATCCCGGCCGACGCCGTGCACAGCCGGGTCACGCCCGAGGCCAAGCTCGACATCGTGCGCGCGCTCCAGCAGCGCGGCGAGATCGTGGCCATGACGGGCGACGGCGTGAACGACGGCCCCGCGCTCAAGGCGGCGGACGTCGGCGTGGCCATGGGCAAGCGCGGCACGGACATCGCGCGGGCGGTGGCCGACGTGGTCCTCGCCGAGGACGACCTGCCGAGCCTCACCGAGGCGGTCTGCGAGGGGCGCCGGCTGCACGATAACGTCCGCCGCGCGATCGCGTACTTCGTCGCCACGAACGCGAGCGAGGTCCTCGCGATGCTGGCCGGCGCCCTGGCGGGCGTCTCGCCGCTCACGCCCCTGCAGCTCCTCTGGATCAACCTGCTCACCGACGTCGCGCCCGCGCTCGCGCGCGCGCAGGAGCCGGCCGAGCCCGGCGTCATGCGCCGCCCCCCGCGCGACCCTGCCGCGCCGCTGCTCGGCCCGCGCGATCTCCGCGCGCTGGGCCTCGACGCGGCCTTGATGTCCGGGGCGTCGCTCGCTGCCTACGCGCTCGGCGGCCGCGCCGCTGCGGGGTCGAGGGCGTTCACCGCGCTCGTGACCGCGCAGCTGCTCCACATGCTCGCCTGCCGCGCCGGCGCCGCGGAGGGGGCTCCGGGGCCCCTGCCGCGCCGGGACAACCCGCACGTGGCGCGCGCGCTTGCCGCGACCTCCGCGCTCCAGGCGCTCGCGCTCGGCTCCCGCACCCTCGGCCGCCTGCTCGGGGCGCCGCGCCTCCGCCCCGGCGAGCTCGCGCTCGCCGTGACCGCGGGCGCGCTGCCCTCGCTGCTCCGCGGTTCTCTCGGGCGCGCTGCGGGCGTCGGCCGCGAGATCGTGATCGTCAACCCGGTCAATACCGTCGACAGCGTCAACGTCGTCAACACCGTCAACGTCGAGCGCGCGGACGAGGACGTGAGCGCCGCGCGCGCCGCCTGTCCGCGCAAGGGGAACACTGCATCATGAGGTTTCATCCACCGTCGTTCGCCCTGGGGGTCGGCAGCGCCGTCCTCCTGATGGGCAAGAAGCAGCATCTCCGGCCGGTGGTCGTCGAGATCGCGGCGCTCGGGCTTCACCTGGGCAGGCTGGGCCTCGCCTTGGTCGAGCGCCAGCGGGAGCACGCCGAGGATCTCTGGGCCGAGGTCGCGGAGCGCGTCCGGCACAAGGCCGGGGGTGCGGTGCGCGGCGAGCGCGCTGCGCGCAGGAGCAACGGCGCCTCCGTGCTCCACGGCGAGCCGTCGTCATGAGGCCGCCGGTGCTCGTCGCCCACGTCCTGGAGCGGCGCGTCCGCCTGCGCGCGCCGGCGCTGGCGGGCCATCGGCGCGCGTGCGAGGGGGTCGCGGCGCAGCTCGCGGCCGATCCTGGCTGCGAGGTCGTGACGGTCCGTCCGGCCACGGGCTCGGTGATCGTCGAGCGCCTCGAGGGTGGTCTCGATCCGGAGCGCCTCCGCGCCCGGCTCGCCGAGCTGGTCGGCGAGGCGCGCTCCGACGACGGCCACCTGCTCGCCGCGCCGCGGCCCGAGGGCCACCCTGGCCCGACGCGCGTCGCGCGCGCCGTCGCGCACGCCTTCGTCGGGATCAACGCGGATGTGCGCGAGGCTATGGACTACCGCGCGGATCTCGGCACGCTCTTGCCGGTCTTCTTCGCGACGGCGGGCCTCGCCGAGGTCGGCGTGACGCGCCGGCTGCCTGCGCCGGCCTGGTTCAACCTGCTCTGGTGGTCGCTCCGGTGGTTCATGACGTTCAACCAGGGGGCGGTATCGGAGGAGCTGCGCACCGCCGCCGGTGGGGCGCCCTGCCCTCCGGCCGGCGCGGGCGACCGGCCCGGCGGCGCGGACCCGCCCCGTGGCGAGCTGTAGCGGCGCGGATCGCGCAGCGGGCTATCCCGCGGCCGGGCGGATCGCGCCGACCAGGTAGATGCCGCCCATCACGATGAGCAGGGCGCCGGCGAGCCCTTGAGTCCAGCGCGGGTTGATGCGCGAGTTGACCGCCTCCGCCAGCGCGACGGCGATCAGCGTGCTAAGCACCAGGGCGGCGGACGCGCCGACGAACACCGATATGCGGCTCTTGCCGGCGGCGCCGAGCGTGAAGACCGCGATCTGCGTCTTGTCGCCGAGCTCGGCCAGGAACACCGTCCAGAAGGTCGCCAGAAGGACTTTCAGATCCATGGCCAAGATAAAGCATGCTCCCTCCGCGGAGTCTCCTCCGTCGGACAGCGCCGGAGCGCAGCCGGCGGACTGAGCGGTGCGCCGGCTGAGCGGTGCGCGGGGTGGGCGGGCTCTCGGCCGGATCGGCTGCGCGGCGCGAACGCGGAGGAGCGGAGACGAAGGAGCGAGAGCATTCCGCCGGAGAGCGAATGTTTCTCGTAGGGCACCTCGCCTCGGACATCTTCTTGCGGCGTGAGCGTTTCGGCGCGTTGTCGTGCTCGTGGTGCCTCCGTCGACCCCGACGTAAAGCGGCGATGTCTCACGATGGTTCTGGATTCGATTGAACCTTGGTGGCCTCGCGCGTACCCTGCTGTTCCGGATCGTAAGCCCCGGAAGCAGAGGGGAACACGTTGATGGCGCGATGGCAATTTCCTGTGCGGTTTGGCCTGTTTATTGCATCGCTCGCCGTGTCTCCGGGCTGCAGCTGCGGCAGCGATGATGTGACGGTGACCGGGCCTGGGTCTGGCGGCGGGGGGTCTGGGGGCGCCGGGGGTGCGGGAGCTGGCCCGCAGGTGGCTTCGAACGGCGGGGGCGGGGAGGGGGGGACCGAGGTCGCGGACCGGGGCGTCGCTGCGAGCGATGTGGTCAGCGCGGGCAAGGTCGTGAGCAGTCCGAGCTACCGCATGGTCTTCACGCTCGGTCAGCCGACGCAGAATCAGGGAAAGACGACCTCGCCGAGCTACCGCATGCAGGGCGGGCTGGTGGGGGCGAACGGGAGCTTGCCATGAACGGGATGGGACGGCGTGTCCTCGCGATTTGTGTCCTTCTCGCCGCCTCGGTCGGCGTCGTGCGCGGCGCATCCGCCGCGGTGCCGACGCAGATCACGCACCAGGGTCGGCTCTTCACCGCGAACGGAGAGCCGGTGAATGACGCGCTCCTGGTGACGTTCGCCGTCTACGCCGCCGAGGCGCCCGAGGACGACGATTCGCCGCTCTGGAGCGAGACGATCTCGATCTCGTTCGATGACGGCTATTTCTCCACGGTGCTCGATTTCACCGAGGAGCAGGCCACGAAGGTCTTCGACGGCTCGGTCCGTTACCTCGGGATCACGGTCGCGAACGATCGGGAGATGGAGCCTCGCACGTCGATCGGGAGCGTTCCGTACGCGATGGTCGCGAACAATGCTGTTGGTGAGATCACGCCGAAGCTGGTGAAGATCGGCGACAAGGTCATCATCGACGAGAACGGCAACTGGGTCGGCAGCCCGAGCGGGATCGCGGGGCCGCCGGGGCCTCCTGGGTCTCAGGGTCCAGCGGGTCTGCCTGGCGAGGTGGGTCCTCAGGGGACTCAGGGGCCGCCGGGCCCTCCTGGGCCTGATGGGCCGATGGGCCCGGCGGGTCTACCTGGCGAGAGGGGTCCTGAGGGCCCCCAGGGGCCTCGCGGGCCGGAGGGCCCGCAGGGGCCGGTCGGCCCGTCGGGTGTGCTCGCGACGTTCGCGATTGCGGGCAACGTTGCCCCCTCTTTCGATGGCGGCAGCGCCGCGTATGTCTTCGTCGGTCCTCCGGGCTCGGTGACCATCACCGGCCGCCAGCGTGTGACCGGATCGGCCTCTGCGATCCTCGGGCTGGGGTCGTCCAGCGCTCCGTTCGTCGCCCCGGTCGGCCTCTGCTACCAGCGGAGTGACGGCACCGGCGAGATCGTCAACTTCCTTGGAACCAGCTTTGCGTTCCACTATTTCACGCCGACCCCCACGACCTACTCTGTCTCTGGCACGACCGTGCCGCCCGAGGGTTCGTGGAATATCGGCATGTGCCTCCGCAATGAGGGAACCACGATCCTTGGATCGCGCTCGACGACCGCCGGCAGCATGGTGAACGGCTGGTTCATCGTCACGAACGACTGAGGGCGAGTCCCTCGCGCTCGGCCTTGAGTCGACGACAACGATAGGATCGAGGCGCCTCAGAACCAGCCGTATCGAGGAGCTGCAGAGTGGTGAGCCCGAGGCGCCTCGGAGCCAGCCGTCTCGAGGAGCTCCAGAGACGGTAGGCCCGGTGAGCCCCTGTTCGTCGCGCGGCGCGGGGAGGGCCGATGTTTGAGCCCCGATTGCCATCGATCATCCGGCGGAGCCCGATGACCGATGGCTCAGGCGAGTCCGGCGGGGCCCCCGCGCCGCGCGACGAACAGGGGCTCCCCGGGCCGGGCAGCTCGGCAAGGCTTCCCGTGCCGAGAGTTGCCCGTCAGCGCAGCGCCACCGGGCTCCCGTGCCGAGAGTTGCCCGTCAGCGCAGCGCCACCGGGCTCCGCGCGATGTACTCGTCGTAGGCGAGCGTCCGCAGATCCTTGATGTCCTTCGCGCGCATCGCCCCGATGACCGCGCGCGCGAGCTGGAGATCCGTGATGAGCGGAATGTTCGCGTCGACCGCCCGCCGCCGGATCAGGTACCCGTCCGGACGCCCGAGCTGGTCGTACTCGCGGGGGATGTTGATCACGAGATCCACCTTCCCCTGCTCGATCGCGCTCATCGCCGTCTCCCCGTCGTCCGGCTTCTTCGCGAGGCTCGTGCACGCGAGCCCGAGCGCCCGGAGCGCCTCGGCCGTGCCCGGCGTCGCGAAGATGGGGAGCTTCAGGTGCTCGGCGATGACGCGCGCCTCGTCCGCGAACCAGTACTTGTCCTCGAGCGGGCCGAGCGACAGCAAGACGCCCTTCTTGGGGAACCGGAAGCCGGTCGCGAGCAGCGCGTGCAGGAGCGCCTCGTGCATGTCGTCCCCGAAGCAGCCGACCTCGCCGGTGCTCGCCATCTCCACGCCGAGCATCGGATCGGCCCCGACGAGGCGCGAGAACGAGAACATCGGCGCCTTCACGGCGACGTAATCGAGATCGAGCCCGCGGTTCTCGACCGGCTGCGCCACGCCGAGCATCCGGCGCATCGCCTCGCGGACGAAGTTGTTCCCCGTCACCTTGGACACGAACGGGAAGCTCCGCGACGCGCGCAGGTTGCACTCGATGACCTTCACCGTGTTGTGCTTGGCCAGGAACTGCATGTTGAACGGCCCGGTGATCGAGAGCGCCCGCGCCACCTGCTGGGCGATCTGCTTGATCCTGCGGATCGTCGCGATGTAGAGCGACTGCGGGGGCAGCACGAGCGTCGCGTCGCCGCTGTGGACGCCGGCGTTCTCGACGTGCTCGCTGATCGCCCAGAGGACGAGCTCCCCCCGGTCGGCGACCGCGTCGATCTCCACCTCGCGGGCGTGGGTCTCGAACTTCGAGACCACCACGGGGTAGATGGGCGAGACGGCCTTGGCCCGGGCGAGGATGCGATCGAGCTCGTTGGGCTCGTGCGCCACGCTCATGGCCGCGCCGCTCAGCACGTAGCTCGGGCGCACGAGGACGGGGAAGCCGCCGAGCTTCTTCACGATCTCGCCCGCCTCGGCCGCGTCGACGACGTGGGCCCAGAGCGGCTGATCGATCTCCAGCCGGTCGAGCAGATCGCTGAACTTCTTCCGGTTCTCGGCGGTGTCGATGCTCCCCGGGCTCGTGCCGAGGATGCGCGCCCCCGCCTCGTGCAGCCGGAGCGCCAGGTTGTTCGGGACCTGCCCGCCCATGCTGACCACGATGCCGTACGGCTGCTCCCGCTCGTAGATGTCGAGCACCGTCTCGAAGCTGATCTCGTCGAAGACCAGCTTGTCGCACGTGTCGTAGTCGGTGCTGACCGTCTCCGGGTTGTAGTTCAGCATCATGGTCTCGTAGCCGAGCTCCGAGGCCGCGCGGATCGCGTTGACGCAGCACCAGTCGAACTCGACGCTCGATCCGATGCGGTAGGCGCCGGAGCCGAGCACCATGATCTTCTTCCGCCAGGACGGCGTGACGTCCGTGGCCGACGCGTGATAGCTCGAATAGAGGTAGTTCGTCTCGGCGGGGAACTCGGCCGCGAGCGTGTCGATCTGGGCGAGGTGCGGCACGACCCCGTGCCGCTTCCTGAGCTCCCGGATCGAGCCGCGCGCCGCGCCCGTCAGCGTGCCGATCATCCGGTCGCTGAAGCCGAGCTGCTTCGCCTCCCGCAGGATCGCCTCGTCGATCGCGGGCTCCTGCACGGGCGCGGCCCTGTCGACCTGCGCCGGGACGGCGACCTTGAGCGCCCTGAGGTCCCTGTGCATCCGCACGACGGGCTCGATCTGGTGCAGGAACCACCGGTCGATCTTGGTGAGATCGTGGATGTCGTCGACCGACATCCCCTCCTGCAGCGCGCGGGCGACCGCGAAGATCCGGAGCGGGGTCGCGTTCTGCAGCTCGTCGCGGAGGTCCGTGAAGGTGAACGCCTCGGGGTCGAGCCCCTTCACCCCGATGTCGAGCATCCGGAGCGCCTTCTGGATGACCTCGGGGAACGTCCTGCCGATGGCCATGACCTCGCCGACGCTCTTCATCTCGCTGCCGATCCGCATCGAGGCGCCGCGGAACTTGCCGAGATCCCAGCGCGGGGCCTTGCAGACGAGGTAATCGAGCGCCGGCTCGAAGAACGCTGTCGTCCTGCGGGTGATCGCGTTGGCGATCTCCGGCATCGTGTAGCCGACGGCGATCTTCGCGGCGACGTAGGCGAGCGGGTAACCCGTCGCCTTGCTGGCGAGGGCGCTCGACCGGGACAGGCGCGCGTTCACCTCGATGACCCGGTAATCGGTGCTGTGCGGGTCGAGCGCATACTGGATGTTGCACTCGCCCACGATCCCGAGGTGGCGGATCGTCTTCAGCGCGACCGAGCGGAGGAGCTGGTACTCCTCGTCGTTCAGCGTCTGCGACGGGGCGACGACGATCGACTCCCCGGTATGGATCCCCATCGGATCGAGGTTCTCCATGTTGCAGACGGTGATGCAGTTGTCGCGTCCGTCGCGGACGACCTCGTACTCGATCTCCTTCCAGCCGCGGAGGCACTCCTCGACGAGCACCTGGGGCACGCCGCCGGCGAAGCCGCGCCGCACGGCTTCGTCGAGGTCGCGCTCGCTCTCGACGATGCCGCTGCCCTTGCCGCCGAGCGCGTAGCCGCCGCGGAGCATCACCGGGAACCCGATCTCGCGCGCCGCGGCCGCGGCCTCGGCCGGCGTGCGGCAGGCGCGGCTCCGGGCCGTCTTCACGCCGATCTCGTCGAGGCGATCGATGAAGAGCCGCCGGTCCTCGGTGTCGCGGATGGACTTGATCGGCGTGCCGAGCACCCGCACGCCGTACTTGTCGAGGATCCCGGTGTCGTGGAGCTCGAGCCCGCAGTTGAGCGCCGTCTGTCCGCCGAAGGAGAGGGCGATCGCGTCGACCTCCTCCTTGACGATGATCCGCTCGACGAACTCCGGGGTGACCGCGCAGAGGTGGATGCGGTCGGCGAGCCCCTCGCTCGTCTGGATGGTGGCGATGTTGGGGTTCACGAGGACGGTGGCGATCCCCTCTTCCTTGAGGGCCTTGATCGCCTGCGACCCCGAGTAGTCGAACTCGCCGGCCTGACCGATCTGGAGCGCGCCGGAGCCGAGCACGAGGACGCGCCGGGGTTTCTTGGGGAGATAGGCGCCGTACATGGCTCAGCTCTTTCCTGCGGTGGGGGTGGGGCGGGGATCCGCGCCGGCGGCCCCTGCGGCTTTGAATCGCGCGTCGGCGGACCCCTTCATCGCGCCGCAGAGGCGCAGGAAGTCGTCGAACAGGTAGCCCGCGTCCTCTGGCCCGGGCGTCGCCTCGGGGTGGAACTGGACGCTGAAGAAGGGGCGCAGCCGCGAGCGGATGCCCTCGTTCGTGCCGTCGTTGATGTTGACGAACCAGGGCTCCCACTCGGCGGGGAGCGACTCGTGCTTCACCGCGTACCCGTGGTTCTGGCTCGTGACGTAACAGCGGCGGCTCAGGAGGTCCTGCACCGGCTGGTTCACGCCGCGGTGACCGTACGGCAGCTTGTAGGTGTCCCCGCCGGCGGCCAGCGCCAGGATCTGGTTGCCGAGGCAGATGCCGAAGATCGGCTTCGTGTACGTGCCGAGCAGGCCGCGCACCGCGGCGATCAGCTGGCCGAGGTCCTTCGGGTCGCCGGGGCCGTTGCCGATGAGGATGCCGTCGGCGCTCTCGGCGAGCTCGGCGATGGGCGCGTGGTAGGGGGCGCGCACGACGGTGACCCCGCGCTGGAGGAGCGAGCGGACGATGTTGTCCTTCGCGCCCGCGTCGATGAGGAGCACCTTCATGGGGCCGCCCTCGTACGTGATCGGCTCGCGGGGCGACACGAGGCGGAACACGTCCTCGCGCATGTCCACGGCCTCGGCCGAGCGCTTCACCCGCTCCAGGTCCATCTCCGCCGGGAACAGCCAGCCCTTCATGGTGCCGGCCTCCCGGAGCCGCCGCGTCAGCGTGCGCGTGTCGATCCCCGTGATCGCCGGGATGCCCTCGCTCGCGAGCCAGGCGCCGAGGGAGCGGACCGCGGCATGGTGGCTGTAGCGCTCCATGTAGCTCTGGACCACGAGCCCCTGCAGCTGGATGCGGTCGGCCTCGTAGGGCCCGTCGACGCTGCCTGTCTGCCGCGGCGCGGGCACGCCGTAGTTGCCCACGAGCGGGTACGTCATCGTGAGGATCTGGCCTCTGTACGAGGGATCCGTGAGCGTCTCGACGTACCCCGTCATGCCGGTGTTGAAGACGACCTCGCCGCTCACCGCGCGCGGGGCGCCGAAGCACCGGCCCGTCATGGTCGTGCCGTCTTCGAGTACGAGCTTCATCCGATTCGCATCCATCCTCTTTGACCGCCTGGGCCGCCGCGGTGCGGACCCTTACGCAGGAGGGGCCGCGAGCGCGTGCCGCGCCGTGGGCCCATGGGGTACCAGGTCCGCGCGCGTTCGGCGCGGCGGGCCGGCATCATGCTCGAGGCTGGGCGTCCAAGCACCTCCGGTCGCCGGAGCCTCCTGCTCCGGCATTCCATCGAGGTGGGCATGGCGCCCGGCGTCCCGTTCTTCCACATGCCGGGGACGCCCATTTGCCGTCCCCTCGCTCCACGTCAACCAGGAACTTTCGCCTGAGGCTTCCCGGCCGTTTCCGGGGCGCTTTTCGCCACTTTTCGTGGACGGCCGGGCTGCGCGCCCCCGCCTAGTGGGTCTGCGCGCGCTCGACGTAGGCTCGCTCCAGGACGAGCACATCCATCCTCGTCCGGACGAAGCAGTCGAGCGCTTCCTTCGGGGAGCAAACGATCGGCTCGCTCGCGTTGAACGAGGTGTTCACGAGGACCGGCGTGCCGGTCAGCCGGCCGAACTCGAGGAGGAGCGCGTGGTAACGCGGGTTCTCCTCGGCGGTGACCGTCTGCGGGCGGCCCGTGCCGTCGACGTGCATCACGGCGGGGATCTCGGCGCGGCGCTCGGGCTTGATCTTGTAGACCTTGACCATGAACGGGTCCGCCGAGGTCTGCTCGAAGTAGTCGCCCACGCGCTCCAGCGGGAGCGCCGGCGCGAACGGGCGGAACATCTCGCGGCGCTTGATCCGCTCGTTCATGATGTCCTTCATGTCCGGCCGCCGCGGGTCGCAGAGGATGCTGCGGTTGCCGAGCCCGCGGGGGCCGTACTCCATCCGCCCCTGGAACCAGCCGACCACCTTGCCCTCGCTGATCGCCCTGGCGACGCGGGGGATCAGGTCCTCGTCGGGGAGCGTCTCGAACTCGACCTGCTCCTTGCGGAGCACCTCCTCGATCGCCTCCTGCGAGAAGGCCGGGCCGAAGTAGCTGTGCGTCTGGTGGAAGGCGCGCGGGTTGCCGAGCTTGTGGTGGTGGACGTAGAGCGCCGCCCCGAACGACGTGCCCGCGTCGCCGGCCGCGGGCTGGATGAAGACGTCGTCGAACAGCCCCTTCGGCCGGATCTTCCCGGCGGCCACGCTGTTGAACGCGCAGCCGCCCGCGAGGGCGAGGCGCGGCGAGCCGGTGAGGTGCTTCGCCGTCGCGAGCAGCTCGAAGTAGACCTCCTCGAACACCGCCTGCGCCGAGGCGGCGACGGCCTTGAAGCGGTCCTCCACCTGGCTCTTCGGGCTGCGCGCGGGGCCGAGCAGATCGATCAGGCGCTCGGAGTGGATGGCGCCGTAGCGGGGCTCGCCCTCCCAGGTCATGGAGATGCCCTTCGTGTGGTGCTGGAAGTACTCGAGCCCGAGCTCGAAGGCCCCGTCCTTGATGCGCACCACCTGCCGGAGCTTGTCGAGCAGCTCCGGCTGGCCGTAGGCCGCGAGCCCCATGACCTTGTACTCGTCGCCGAACTTCGGGAAGCCGAGGTACTGCGTCAGGCCCGAGTAGAACAGCCCGAGCGAGTGGGGGAAGCCGACGCGCCGGAGGATCTCCAGCTTGTTGCCGCGGCCGCGCGCCCACATCGTGCTCACGAAGTCGCCGAAGCCGTCGATCGACACGACGGCCGCCTCGTCGAAGCCCGAGGGGAAGAACGCGGAGGCGAGGTGCGCGCGGTGGTGCTCGACGTTGTGCGGCTCGGCGCGGATGCGCTTCGGGTCGATGCCGAGCGCGGCGCCGAGGTGCACCTTCGGGTCGCTCGCGCTGAGCGAGCCCTTGAGGAGCCCGGCCGGCGAGCGCCGCGTCAGCGCGTAGAGCAGCTTGTCGCCGAGGTGCGCCCGCGTGTCGCGCCCGATCGCGATGTGATCGATGTCCTCGACCCGCGCGCCGGCGGCGCTGAGGCAGTACTCGACCGCGAGCCGCGGGAAGCCCGCGCAGTGCTTGATCCTGCTGAACCGCTCCTCCTCCGCCGCCGCGACGAGCTGTCCGTCGACGAGCAGCGCGGCCGACGCGTCACCGTGATAGGCGTTGATCCCGAGGATGAGCATGTTTCCGCCATCTTCCGGCGCCCCTGCGCGAGGGTCAAGGCGCGCTCACCGCGCTGGCGCGCGACAAAAAAGCACGGGATCGTAGGCAAAACCGGCCGCCGTTCGCCAACGCGACGCGACACGCGCCGCCATGCGAACACGCATTCGCACGGCGCGCGCGAGATCAGATCTCGGCGAGGCGGATGGCCTCGAGGCGATCGCCCTCGTCGATGCGCTCCTGATCGGCCGGCACGAGGACGAGCGCCTCGGCCTCGGCGAAGCTCGTGACCGCGCCCGAGGCCTGGTTCGCGGCGATGCGCGCGACGAGCTCGCCGCTCGAGATCTCGAGGCGGGCGCGGAGGAACTCGGCGCGCCCGGGCTGACGCCGCAGCGCGCCGGCCGCGCGGACGATCACCCGGGGCGGCAGCGGCGCGGCGTCGCCCTGGAGCGCGCGCAGGAGCGGCACGCCGAAGAGGATGAAGGTGAGCGAGGCGGAGGCCGGGTTGCCCGGCAGGCCGATCACGTGCACGACGCCGCTCCGCGAGAGCTCGGCGCGCCCCACGGCGAGCGGCTTCCCCGGCTTGATGGCGACGCGCCAGAAGTCGAGCGTCACGCCCGCGGCCTCGAGGGCGGGGCGGACCACGTCGTGGTCGCCGACGCTCACGCCCCCGACGGACACCACACGGTCCGCCCCGCGCCGCGCCTTCTACACCGCCTCGGCGGCGCGCGCCGCGTCGTCGGGGACGTAGGGCCCGACGCGGACCGCCGCGCCCGCTGCGCGCGCGGTCGCGGCGAT
>JAICEP010000109.1 GCA_025924095.1 Sorangium sp. | reverse complement strand
GAGCATCGTCGTCAGCATCTCGCGGATCTGCGGATCGTCGTCGACCACGAGGATCCGCGAGCCCTTGCCCTTGAGTCGAGGGGGCGAGGGGACCCGGCCCGTCGCGCCGGCGCCCTGGATGCCGGGCGGCGCGGCGGGCTGGCCCTCGCCCCCGGCGCGGAGGAGCGCCGCCGCGTCGGTGTCGGGCATGGAGCCGGGGCGGGGCGCCTCCGTCCGCGCGAAGTCGGCGAGGCGGCGCCAGTCGCGCGGCTCGAACGTGAGCCGCGCCCCCTCGGGCGAGACGGAAGCGCACGCCGCGGCCGATGTCGCGCGGCGGTTTTCGCCCAGCTCGAAGATGGCGAGCACCCACTCGCCATCCGCGACGACCTCCCCCGCGGGCAGCCCGAGCTCGAGGTCGCCCTCCTCCGGGTCGCCCACGATTTGCTCGAACTGTTGCAGATCCGGGAAGCGGTAGAGGACGCTCCGCACACCTTGACGCTACACCCGCGCTAGCATCTCGCAAAGGGTCCGACTAAGCTCGCGCCGCGATGTCATTCCTGCGCTGGATGCCGCCGGTCCTCGCGTTGCTTTCGCTCGGCGCCACGGGTTGTCCTGGGAACTCCGGCTCGAGCGAGCCCAAACCGGCCCCGAGCCCCGAGGTGTCGGTCTCGCTTTCCGGAGTGGACACCTCCTCGCTCACGCCCCGCGAGCGTCGGGAGTGGGCCGCCCAGGTCTCCGAGCTCCTCTCCCCCTGCCCGGACACGCCCGTGAGCATTGCGCAGTGCGTGAAGGAGCAGCGCCCGTGCAAGGCGTGCCTCCCTGCCGCGCAGCTCCTGCTCAAGCAGGTCAAGGAGGGCCGGTCGAAGAAGGAGCGCGAGGAGGCGTTCCGCATGCGCTTCGACGCGAGCAAGATAAAGACGCTCGCGACCGACGGCTCGCCGGAGATGGGGCCGCCCGACGCGCCGATCACGATCGTCGAGTGGGCCGACTTCGAGTGCCCGTTCTGCCGGCTCATGTCGCCGCTGCTCGAGGGGCTCGTGAAGCGCTTCGACGGGCAGGTGCGGCTGGTCTTCAAGTTCTACCCGCTCGCGGCGCACGTCCACGGCGAGTCCGCCGCGCGCGCGGCGACCGCCGCGCTCAACCAGGGCAAGTTCTGGGAGATGCACCACCTCATCTTCGAGAACCAGGACAAGCTGGAGCAGGCCGACCTCGAGCGTTACGCGCAGCGGCTCAAGCTCGACATGGTGAAGTTCCGCGCCGACCTCGTCTCGCCCGAGACCAAGGCGCGCATCGAGAAGGACAAGAAGCAGGCCGAAGAGGTCGGGCTCGAGGGGACGCCGCTCGTCTTCATCAATGGCCGCGAGGTCGACCTGCAGCTCCTCACGAACCCGGGCGACGATCTCGAGGCGTGGGTGAAGCTCGATCTGGAGCTCCTCGGCAAGGAGCCGCGGCCCGCGCCGCCGAAGCCGGCCGACGCGCCCGCCTCCGGCAGCACGACCCCCGCCGGCAGCGCGACCCCCGCCGCCAGCGGCAGCGCGCCGGCAGGCAGCGCGGCGCGCCCCGCGGCCTCCGCCGGGCCCGCTCAGCCCGCTCAGCCGAGGAAGCCTTGAAGGTCGCCGACCCGTGCGGCTGCTTCCCGACGGGCCGGCACTACCCTGGGATCGCGCACCTCCTCAAGGTGCGCGCCATCGGCGTCGCCTCCGAGATCGACGCGGGCAGCGCCTGGATCGACCAGCCCATCGCCTTCATCGACGTCGAGACGACGGGGCGCGATCCGGCGGGTGACCGCATCATCGAGCTCGGCATCGTCATCGGCCGCGCCGGGGAGATCCTGACGCGCTACAACTGGCTCATCCATCCGGGGCGGCCGATCCCGGCGGAGAGCACCGCGATCCACGGGATCAAGGACGCGGACGTCGAAGGCAAGCCGTCGTTCGCCGAGGTCGCCGAGGAGATCCTCGCCTGCTTCAAGGGGATGATCCCCGCCGCGTACAACGCCTCCTTCGACCGCTCGTTCCTGCTCGCCGAGCTCGAGCGCGTGGGCATGCGCCCGCGCGAGCCGCCGCCCGCCATGCGGCGGGAGGTCGACTGGATCGATCCGCTCACGTTCGCGCGCGAGCTCTACAAGAACGAGGAGAGCCGCGCCCTCGGCGACATGGCCGCGCGGCTCGGGATCACGCTGGACAAGGCGCACCGCGCGACGGACGACGCCGAGGCGGCGCTGCAGGTCCTGTACGCGCTGGCGAAGGATCCGCGGGTGCCCCGCGCCTACGGCGGCCTGATCCAGGAGCAGCGGCGCCTGGTCCGCCTGCAGGACGAAGCGCGGAAGCTCTGGCGGAAGGCTCCTGCCGCGGCGCCGCCGACCTCGAAGCCCAGCTGACGCCATGGTCGACGGGCCGAAGCGGCGCCTTCCGGTCGTCGGCGGCGGAGCGCCCGGCGCGGCGCCTCCCCGCGGCGGGACGGGAGGGCCGGAGAAGCGCAGGCTCCCGGTGCTGCAGAGCGGCGGCGATGACGAGGGCGAAGAGCGCCCGCCGTGGCACTGGATCGCGCTCGGCACGGTGGCGACGTTCATCGCGTGGCTGCCGCTCGCGGGGCTCGCGAACACGCTGCTGCGCCGGATGATCGAGCGCGCGGGAGACGCCGGGGCGCAGGGCTCGGTGCGGCTCGCGATGGTGGGGCTCAACGCGCTTGCGTTCGCGCTCGCCGGCGTCGCCGGGGGCTACCTCGTGGGGCGGTTCGGCGGGCGCGCCGGGCGGCGCGAGGCGGCCGCGAGCGGGGCCGTGGTCGCGGCGCTCGCCTGGGCGCTCGCCCTCGCCCAGGGCGCGCCGGCGGGCGCGCTCGGCTGGGCGCTGCTGCTCGCCGTGATGGTCGCGATCGGCAGCGCGGCGTCGTACGCCGGCGGCCGCGCCGGCCTCCGGGCCCGCTCCGCCGGAGCGCCTCGCTCGAGCTGAGCGTCGCCCCCCGCGCAGCCGCGGCGGGCCGTTCAGATCGGATCGAGCCGGCGAATGGGCGCGCTCGCCTCGGGGAGCGAGGCGTACGCGACGGCGGTGCGCGGATCGCGCGCGTCGGGGGCGACGTCGAGCAGCGGCCTCAGCGCGAAGGCGCGCTCGCAGAGCCGCGGGTGCGGCACCACGAGATCCGGCTCGGCGACCGCTTCGCCCTCGATCCAGAGCAGGTCCAGATCGATCGTGCGCGGCCCCCACCGCACCGGATCGGGGCGCGTCCGCCCGAGCGAGCGTTCCACGGCGAGCGTGCGCTCGAGGATCTGGCGCGCGGGGAGCGAGGTGGCGATGAGCACCGCGGCGTTCACGTAGTCGCCTTGCGGCGGGCCGCCTGCGGGCGGCGACTCGTAGCGCGACGACTCGCGGATCACGTCGAGATCGCGATCGGCGCCGAGCGCCTCGATCGCCGCGCGGAGGGTCGCCAGGCGATCGCCCAGGCTCGACCCCAGCCCGATGACGACGCGCCGGTGAGACGTCATGGCGAGACCCTACCACGCCGCTTCCGGCGGCTCGCGACACCCCGCGCCGCCGGCGATCGCCGCGCCGCGGATCGGCGCGCGCCGGGCGCCGGCGCGACCTTCGCCATCACTCCGCTGGATCCGTCGTGCGGCGCCCCACGCCGAGCCGCCTGCCTTCCGGCCGCGGGGGAAAGACGCGCCGATCGTCGGGGTTCCGGCGCGGGATGGGCGAGCGTCGTTCGATGGACGCATCGCGAGGCGACGGCTGCGCGCCGCGCTGGAGCCCCACGAAGAGCTCGCGCATCTCCTCGAACGTCTCCGGCATGGCGGCGGCCACGGTCGCGGCGTGCGTCCGGCACAGGCTCAGCGAGCGTCCCTGGATGACGACGCGCGCCATCCGCGGCCTCGCGCGAGGATCCCCGGGCGCACCGCGCTCCCGATCGCCCAGCTCGCCGTCCTCGCATACGGCACATCGCTCGAATGAGTCGCCCATGGGGGAGCCTTCGCAGATCCGGGGCCCCGGGGCCAACTTCCGGCACTGCGGCGGGTCACGGCGTGGGGCGGGTCACGGCGCGGGGCGGGGCACGGCGCGGGTCACCCGTGGCCGGCTCGGCCGCGCGCCCGCTCCTCGGCCCAGGCGATCACCGTGTCGGCGGGATCCGCGCCGGTGAAGCGCCCGAGCTCCTGGATGCCCGTCGGGCTCGTGACGTTCACCTCGGTCAGGCGCTCGCCGATGACGTCGAGGCCCACGAAGTGGAGGCCGTCGGCGCGCAGGCGCGGCGCGACCGCGCGGACGAGCTCGAGCTCGCGCGGCGTCAGCTCCGTCGAGACCACGCGCCCGCCGACGTGGATGTTCGAGCGGTGATCGTCGTCGCGCGGCACCCGGAGGATGGCGCCGAGCGGCTCGCCGTCGAGCAGGAGGACGCGCTTGTCGCCCTCGACGACGGCGGGGAGGTACTCCTGGATCATCGCGAGGCGGTGCCCCTCGCTCGTCATCATGTCCGCGATGGCGCGCGCGTTCTTGTCGCGCTCGTCGATCTGCAGGACGCCGAGGCCGCCGGCGCCGTCGAGCGGCTTGATCACCGCCAGGCCGCCGAGGGCGCGCACGAACGCGTGGATCTGGTCGCGGTCGGCCGTGACCAGCGTCCTCGGCGTCCACTCGGGGAAGTTCAGCGCGTAGAGCTTCTCGTTGGCGTCGCGCAGCCCGCGCGGATCGTTGACGATGAGCGGGCAGCGCCGCGCGCGCTCCAGGATCAGCGTCGCGTACAGGTAGCTGCGATCGAACGGCGGGTCCTTGCGGATGAAGATCGCGTCGACGTCCCCGAGCCTTAGCCTGCGCGGGCCCCCGGCGACGTCCAGCGAGATGAACGGGGGCGCGTCGCCGATGATCACCGGGGTCGCCGACGCGTGCGCCTCGCCGCCCTCGATCGAGAGGTCGCGCGGCAGGCAGTGGTAGCTCTCGTGGCCGCGCGCCTGCGCCGCGCGGATGAAGGCGAACGACGTGTCCTTGTCGTGCGCCACGCGGCTCAGCGGATCCATGACGAAGACGAAGCGCATGCGGTCTCTCGCGGGGTGGGGGTGTCGAGGGGAGGGCCGGGAGGGGAAGGCCGGGAGGGACGAAGCGCCCGCTCGCGCGGGCGCGCTCACTGCATCGCGGCGAGGACGAGCTGCGTGCTGAGGTCGTCGCCGAGGTCCGAGGCGAGCGCGTAGCCGACGCCGCTGTGCTCGGCGGCGACGACCGAGTAGCCGTTGATCTTGCCCACGTAGACGGGGCGCTCGCGCACGACGCGCGCCTTCAGGATCGGCTGCGCCTTCTGCACCGGGACCGCGCGCGAGTTGAAGAGGTAGACCGTCACGCGGTGGTTGCCCTTCACGACGTACTGGAGCAGGGCGGCGCGCCGATTGCGCATCGTGTGCACGCGGGCGCCCATGAAGTTCGCGTGCATCGACTGGAACTCCGGCCTGCGGACCGGCACGCCGACGAACGGATCGAAGCGCGGCAGGTCGGCCGGGTCGGTCGTCTCCGGCGGGAGCGGCTGCGCGTGCTGCATGACGAGATCGTCGAGCAGGACCTCGACGCTCTCGCCGCGCGCGAGCTCGACGTCCACCTTCGTGTCCACCTTCGCCGTGTCCGCGGGGGCGACGGTCCGCTGCCGCGTCACGCCCACCATGAACACGACGCCCGCCGCCACGGCGAGCGCGGCGGCGTACCCCTTGTGCACGAGGCGCGGCCTCGCATCGGACGCCTGCGCCGCCTGCGCCGCCTCGCGCGCCGCGCCGCGCGCGTGCTCGTGCGCCATCGCCGCGGCGACGCGCGCCCGCAGCACGTCCGGACATGCCGCCGGCTTCGCCCGCCTCAGGCTCCCCCGCAGCGAGCGCAGCAGCTTCACCTGCTCGAAGCACGGAGGACACTGGACGAGGTGGGACTCGAGGTCGAGCGCGTGGTCCGCATCCAGCTCGCCGTCGGCGTAGGCCGACAGCGCGTAGTCGAACCGCGCACAGCTCTCGATCGACTTCGCGGCGCTCATGCGACACCCCGCTTCCGCTTGCGGTACGCGTCCAGATCGGCAGGCGCGTCCTTCGCCGTGTCGGCGCTGACGATGCCCATCAGGATCGCGTGCTCGCGCAACGTCTTCTGGAGGAGCTTGCGGCCGCGGTGCAGCCGCGACATCACCGTGCCGATCGGGCACCCCATCGCCTCGGCGATCTCCTTGTAGGAGAGCTCCTCGATGTCCGACAGCACCACCGCCAGGCGGAACTCTTCGGGCAGCTCGTCCAGGGCGCGCTGCACCTCCGCCTCGACGAGGGGCGTGAGCGCCTGGGTCTCCGGATCGCGCATCGCACGCATCGTCGTCGCCCCGACCCACCCGTCGGTGAGCGGCTCGGCGTCGGGCCCTTCGAAGATGCCCCGCTCGAGGCCCCCGCGGCGGTACCGGTTGATGAACGTGTTCGTCAGGATCCGCAGCAGCCAGGCCTTGAGGTTGGTTCCGGGCTCGAACTGATCCCGGGCGCGCATCGCCTTGACGATGGTGTCCTGGACCAGGTCTTCCGCCTCGGTCGAGCTCTTGGTCATCCGGCAGCTCACGCCGTAAAGCGTGTCCAGATGACCGAGGAGCTCGACCTCGAAGGCGTCAGCGCGGCCTCCCTCGCTGCTGGCCAGCGACAGGTCCTGCGCTACGGACGCAGGTTTCTTGCTGAAGAAGAACGGCATAGGCTCGACGGGGGCAACAGGGGAGCGGTCAGGGCTATTCCAGCCTGCTCTCGCCCCCCTGACCCTCGCCCGCGGATTCGTCCGCGGCAGAGCCAGCCTGGAGAGGAGCGGCGCCCTCGGTGGGTTCACCGCTGTGTCCCTGGAGCTTCGCCTCCAGCTCGTCAATGCGCTGCGATAGGCGCTTGACATCGGACTGAAGATCGCGAACCAGGCCGAGCCCCGGAAGGATGGCGCGGATGCGCTCGTCGACGGCCTGCTGCCATTGATCGAGCGTCTGCTTCGAGCTCTCGACGATCCCGCTCAGGCGCCCCTTCGCGTGGCTCGACTTGTCGGCGTCGAGCGGCGGGGGCGGCTGCGACGGCGACGCGGACGCCGCCGCGGGCTCCGCCGCGGAGGCCTGCGCCGTACCCGGCGCTGCCACCCCGCCCTCCCCGGGGACCGCGCCGGGGATCAGCCGGCCGATCGGGCCCTCGCGCAGCTGCGAGAGCAGCCGTTCGCCGCGCTCCTGGATCAGATCCCTCAGCGTGCCGAGCGGAACCGAGCGCGGCTGCGATTTGAGATCTTCCGAGATGATCAGCGCCAGCGTGACCTCGGTCTTGTCCTCCTTGGTCGCGTTGTCGATGATCTGGACCTCTTCGCCAGCCCGGACCATCTCCCCGATTTGCTGCAGGGTGACGTAACGACTGTCCTTCGTGTCGTAGAGCTTCCGATTGGAGTAGCGCTTAATAACGCGACGCGGTACCTCGCCGCCTCCCAGAGTCTCCTTCGCCGTTTCCATCTCCTCTACGCCTCGAGATCGATTGGACCACCGCTAGAAACCTCGCGCAAGGGAAGATCACTCGATATCACTCGATAAATCAGACGACGTGCAGGAGCCGGCGATCGAGCTGCGAGACGTGGCCGCGAGCTATCCCACCGGGCGGCTGGCGCTGGAGGGGATCAGCCTGGAGGTGCGCGCGGGCGAGCTCTGCGCGGTCCTGGGGCCGAACGGCGCGGGTAAATCGACGCTGGTCCGGGTCCTCTCCGGGGCCCTGCGGCCCGCGCGGGGCGGGGCGACCCTGCTGGGGAGGCCCCTCGACGCCCTGGACCGGCGGGCGATCGCGCGGTGCGTGGCGGTCGTGCCGCAGGGGATCGCCTCGGCGCCCGGCTTCACGGTGCGGGAGGTCGTCATGATGGGCCGCGCGCCCCACCAGGGCGCCTGGATGCGCCCCTCCGGCCGGGACGAGGAGGCGGTCGCCCGCGCCCTCGGGGCCTGCGATCTCGTGGAGCTCTCGGGGCGGCCCGCGGCCGAGCTCTCCGGCGGCGAGCAGAAGCGGGTCGCCATCGCGCGGGCGCTCGCGCAGGAGGCGCAGGTGCTGATCCTCGACGAGCCCGGGGCCCACCTCGACATCCGCCACTCGATCGAGATCCACGAGGTCGTGCGCCGGGAGGTCGCCGAGCGGCGCCTCGCCTGCGTCGCGGTGCTGCACGACCTCAACGCGGCCGCCCAGTACGCCGACCGCGTGGCGCTCCTCAAGGCCGGGCGGCTCGTCGCGCAGGGCACCGTCGAGGAGGTGATGACCTACCGCCGGCTCAAGGACGTGTTCGAGGCGGAGCTCTACGTCGGGGTGAACGAGCTCGACGGCAGCCGGTACTTCCTCCCCGTCCGGGGCGCGCGCGAGCCGCGGCGGTAGGGAGGAATCACCGCGGGGCGGCGCGACGTTCTCCGCAATCTCGACCGCCCGCGCGGCGCAGTTTATAAGCGGCGCCATGCGCGGATCTCCACCCTGGAGGGCTCTCTCTCGAGGCTTCCTGCCGTGCCTCCTGGCCCTCCTCGCCCTGCTCGGCGCGGCCGGCTGCGGCCAGAGCAGGACGGCGCCCGAGCTCCTGAGCGTCATCGACGTCGTGCCGCGCGAGGTGGACCTCGGCGATCGCATCGAGATCCTCGGGACCAACCTGCCCACGGCGCAGGCGAAGGAGGCGGTCGTCACGTTCCGCGGGACGCTGAGGCGCCCGGGCCAGGCGCCGCTCACCGGCCAGAGCATCGAGATCGACGGCGCGCAGCTCAGCAGCAACAAGGTGTCGCTTGTCTTCTCCGACGGGCTGCAGGCGCGCTTCGCCGGCCGCGGCGACGACGCGGTGCACACGACCTTCCACGGGGACGTGACCGTCGAGATCCCCGCGACAACGCAGGGAGCGCTCCCCGTGTCCGGCACGGTGAGGGGAGTCACGCTCGACTTCATCCCGCCGACCCCGCGCCGCGCCGTCATCGCGGCGCGCGAGAAGGAGGGGGAGCGCGCGCTCGCGTTCTTCGGCGTCGAGGTGGCGGCCGAGTCGCCGCCCGCCGGCGGGCTCGTCGTGACCGGCGTGCGCGACGGGAGCCCCGCGAGCCGGGCGCAGCTCCTCGCCGGCGACGTCATCACGAGCTTCGAGGGCGTGAAGGTCCTGTCGAAGGCCGACGTGAGCCCGGGCGGCCACGAGCGGCTGTCGCCGGTCGGGATCCGGCGGGGCGCGGCCCCGCTCGAGGTCAAGCTCTCGACCGAGGGGTTCCACGCGAGCGCCCCGACCGATCTGCTCGGCGCCGGGATCCTCCTCGGCGTGGCCGCCGCGATCATCCTGCTCTTCATGGCGCCGACCGCGGGGCTCATCACCTGGGTCGAGCGCCGCGTCTCGGCGCGCATGCAGTCGCGCATCGGGCCGAACCGCGCCGGGCCGCAGGGCCTCCTCGTGTGGATCGCCGACGGCATCAAGTCGATCCTCAAGGAGGACATCATCCCGGCCGAGGCCGACAGGGCGCTCTTCCGGCTCGCGCCCTACCTCGTCTTCGTCGGCGTGTCGGCCACGTTCGTGGTCATGCCGTTCGGCCAGTACCTCATCGCGGCCGACCTCGACATCGGCATCCTCTTCGTCATCGCCGTGACCTCGCTGGTCACGATCGGCCTGATGACCGGCGGCTGGGCGTCGAACAACAAGTGGTCGCTCCTCGGCGGGATCCGCTCGGCGGCGCAGATCATCAGCTACGAGATCCCGGGCGCGGTCGCGATCGTGTGCATCGTGATGATGACCGGCTCGCTGCGGCTCCAGGACATCATCGCCGCGCAGGGCGGCACCGGGGCCTCGTTCCTCGACGTGGGCGGCTGGCCCTGGCACTGGTTCGTCTTCCGCAACCCGATCACGTTCGCGCTGTTCTTCCTCTACTTCACGACGGCGCTCGCGGAGGGCAACCGCGCGCCGTTCGACCTGCCCGAGGCGGAGAGCGAGCTCGTCGCCGGCTACTCGACCGAGTACTCGGGGATGCGGTACCTCTTCTTCTTCTTCGCCGAGTGGGCGAACGTCTTCGTGATGTGCGGCATCGCGAGCGCGCTCTTCCTCGGCGGCTGGCAGATCCCCGGCGTCTCGCCGTCGCAGCAGGAGGCGAGCTTCGGTCTCCAGCTCCTCGGCGTCTTCCTGTTCCTGCTGAAGAGCTGGTCGCTCGTCTTCGTGGTCATCTGGATCCGCTGGACGCTGCCGCGCGTCCGGATCGACCAGATGATGAACCTCTGCTGGAAGTGGTTCGTCCCGCTCTCGTTCCTCGCCTTCCTCCTGACCGCGCTCTGGATGGTGATCGGCGTGAGCAAGACGGTCCAGCTCGTCATCAGCGTTGTCACCTTCGCCGTCTGGGCCTACCTGCTCATCCACTTCATCCGCAGGGTCCAGTACAACCTGCGGGAGGCCAAGGTCGCGCTCCACCTGAATCCGTTCCTGTGACAGCAAACCCCGGTGTCACCTCGGCCTTGCGCTGAGGTATGCTGTCGGCGTGGCGGTCCCCTCGAGCCCGGCCTCCGACTTCTGCGCAGCGTGCGGTTTCCCGCTGCGCGGGCCGCGGTGCGAGGCGTGCGGGGTCGACCGGTCGCCGGCGCTCTCGCTCTCGCGCAGGCCGCCGCCCGCCGACGCCGACTGGGACGGCAGCTCGGTCGATGCGTGGCGCACGCGGGATCCGGTGCGCTTCGTGGCCCACTGCGCCTCGGCGGAGGCCGGGACGAACGTCCAGGCGACGACGCTGCAGGATGGCGTGGGGTGGATCGTTCCGTTCGGGGCGACGACGCTCTTTGTCGCGCTCGACGCGGCGAACGAGCGGATGTCGATCGACGTGCCGGTCGTCCGCGTCGCGGAGCGGCAGCGGGTGCCGCTCCTCCGGACGGCGCTGGAGCTCTCCGGCGGCTCCGAGCCGTTCCGGCTCTGCCTCCGGGACGATCTGCTGCTGCTCCGCCGCGTCGGTCGCGTCGCCGCCTTCACGCCGGAGGCGCTGCGCGGCGCGCTGCGCGAGAGCGGCGAGGCGGCGCAGCGGCTCGCGGCGACGATGGCCGCCTGGTTCGACGCGCGACCGCCGTTCTCGGAGGAGCAGCGGGCGAGCCTGACGTGGGCGTCGGCCGGCCGCGCGCGGCCGCTCAAGAGCTTCTCCAGCCCGCCGGCGCCTGGCCGCTCTCAGGGCGCTCCGTCGGTGCGGGCCGCCGGTCCGCCGACGCCGGTCTCGGCGGCGCGGGCGCCGCTCGAGGAGCTCTCGGCGTGGGCGGCGCCCCCGTTGCCGCGCCTGCCCGAGTCGGTCGCGCGCCCGATCCGCGAGGCGGACGTGCTCCCCGACATCCTGTCCCCCTCGCTCGCGTCCGCTCCGGCGTCGCTGGGCGTCGCGTCGGGCGCTCTGTCGGTGAAAAACGGCGGCGCGCCCACGCCCAAGTCCGGCATCCTGCCGCCGGCCCACGACGTCGGCGCCGCGTCCAGGGCGATCGGCAGCATGGCGATGCCGGGGTCCGACGGAGGCGCCGCCAAGCCGCCGGCGGCGGCGGGCCCGCTGTCGGGCGAGCACGCGCCGGCCGCGGACACGCCGGGGCAGGCCGGCGATCGCCGCAGCGCGCGCACCGTCCCGTTTCGCCGCTCGACCTCCTCCGTCATGGCCGCCGTGACCACGCCGGTGTCGGTGCGTCCGCCCGCGCTGCCGGAGGTCGAGATCGATCCTCCGTCGCGCCAGAGCATCCCGTCGCGCCCCGAGGCGGCGAACGCGCCGGCCGATCGGCTCTGCCAGCTGCTCCGGGACGCGCAGGTGCTCGGCGCGGCGCTCAGCTTCCAGGAGCGGCCGGGCGTCATGGTGCTCCTCATCCGGTGCACCGTGTTCCGGGCGATCTACGAGCACGGCGAGGCGATGCCCGACGCGGTGGCGCACCTCTACCGCTGCACGGCGGCCGCGACCCGCGAGCTCGTCCAGGCCGAGGGCGGCTCGCGCCGCGCGAACACCGCGGGCGTCGCCGAGCCGGCGTTCCTCGTGATGGAGCGCCTCGTGACGCTGCGCGGGCAGGTGCCCGAGGAGAAGCGGCTGCACATCGATCCGCTCACCACGGCGGCGCTCGCGCGCGAGCACCTCGGCCGCTACCTGCGCGAGATCGAGCGTGCCCCGGCCGATCCGGTGCTCCGCCACTTCCTCGCGCTCGGCGCGCTCTCGGAGCTGCTCGTGCGCACGAAGCTGCCGGCCAAGACGGAGCAGCGGCTGCGCGACATCGTCGCCTACGCGCAGCGCGACGGCGCCAAGCCGGGCACGATCGAGCTGCTGATGACGGCGCTCTCGAGGATCGTGGCCCAATGACGTCGCAGCTCGCGGCGCACGGCGACGGCGATCTGGCCCTGCTCCACGAGCGCGTCGCCCGCGCCCGCCGCTCGGTCGTGGCGATCCGCGCCGGCGCGCTCGTCACGACCGGCTGGGTGGCGCTCGGCAACGGCGTCGTGGTGACGAGCCGGCGGGGGCTCGGCTACCCGACCGAGGTCACGCTGACGTTCGAGGATGGCCGGAGCATGGTGGGGCGCGTGATCGCGGCCGACGTGGGCCGGGACGTGGCGCTTGTCGCGCCGGGCGAGCCGCTGGGCGTCGCGGCGCTCGCCGTCCGCGCGCCGGCCGAGCCGCGGCTCGGCGAGCGCGCCGCGGTGCTGAGCTGCCTCCCGGGGCAGAGCCTGCGCCTCGCGGTCGCGCGGGTCTGCCACGCGGCGCGCAAGGTCGACGGGCAGCTCCCCGGGTTCGAGCTCGACGTGGCGGCGCCGCTCGGCGCGCCGGTGCTCGATCCGGAGGGGCGCGTGATCGGGGTGGTCGCGGCGATGTCCGGCGTCCTGGGGGAGCTGCCGGGCCACAGCGCCGTGCTCCCGGCGGGCGCGTTCCAGCCGCTGCTCGCCTCGGTGGATCGGCCGCTGGCCGAGCTCCGCGACCGGGCGCCGGTGTACCGCTGTCCGGTGTGCGAGGAGCCGTTCGACATCGAGAGCGACCGCTGCCTGGGCTGCGGCCGGCTGCTGCCGCACGCGTTCGCGCCGTCTCCGGCCCGCGCGGGCGTCGAGCGGGTGATCCGGCAGGGCCTGTCGGCGCTCGGGATCGTCGCCAACCGGGCGCGCGTCGGCCCGAGGGCCTGGCGGATCGCGCAGCGGCCGTTCCCGGCGGCGGAGACGGCGACGCAGGTGGACATCGAGATCGACGAGGCGGGGGGCCTTCTGTCGCTTCGCGCGCCGGTCGTGGGGTTGCCGGCGGCGAACCACGAGCCGTTCTACCGGTTCCTGCTCACGATGAACGACCAGACCACGGGGGAGTTCCGGGTGTCGCTCGCGGGCGACGAGGTCGCGGTGTCGTGCGTGGCGTCGCTGGAGGGCTTCTCGGATCACGATGCGGCGCTGCTCATCGACGGGCTCGTGCAGATCGCGGACGAGTACCGGCGGACGCTCGCGGAGACGTTCGAGGCGGCGCCTAGGTTCGAGTCGGCGGGGCGCTGAGGAGGCGGGGCGGGGAAGGCGCCGGACGCGTGCCGGAGGGAGTCCGTCACGCTCGCGAAGGCGCCCGTCGTCGGAACGAAGGCTTCCGGAAGGCGCCCGTCGTCGGAACGAAGGCTTCCGATGTGCGCGGGAAGCTTCCGACGCGCTCTGGAAAGCTTCCCGCGCGCTCCGGAGGTTTCCCGCGCGCTCCGGAGGCTTCCCGCGCGGGGGCGGTAGGCAAATTCCCCGGGAATTTCGGCCCCCGGCGCGCGCCGGACGGCGCCGGGGACACGGCGGACGCTGCTAAGTACGCGAAATCTTGTGCTCCGGAG
>JAICEP010000108.1 GCA_025924095.1 Sorangium sp. | reverse complement strand
CGGGGACGCGCGGCGTCCTCTCCGGCGAGGCGCCGGGCGCGCCGGCGACGCCGCGCGCGCCCGGTGAGCCGGCGGCTGCCCGGTGAGCCGGCGGGCGCCTCGGCTCAGTACGATTTCGCGAACACCACGCGCCGCGGGCTGGGCTTGCCGGTGAAGATGCACGTCCCTTCGCCGGTCACCGCGTCGGCCCACGGCGCGCCTTCGAACCCGCCGGTCGGGATGCAGCGGATGGTCACCTTGTGCGCGTCCTTCACCGCCGTCTCGATCTCCGGATCGCCGGACCAGTGCGCCAGCGCGAACCCGCCCTGCGACTCCTTGCCCTCCTTCGACGCGAAGAACGCGTCGAAATCGGCGCGGCTGTTGATCACATGCGTGTTCGCGTCGCGCATCGCGAGCGCGCGCCCGTAGAGCGTCGCCTGGATGTCGGCGAGGATCTCGGTGATGCGCCCCGTGAGCTCTGCGCGCGCCATGCTCGACTTGTCCTTCGGCGAGCGGTCCCTGCGCATGACCATGGCCACACCGCCGTCAACGTCGCGCGGCCCGACCTCGATCCGGACGGGGACGCCCTTCTTCACCCACTCCCACTGCTTGTCGCCGCCGCGGATGTCGCGCCGATCGATCTCGACCTCGACACGCCGCTCGCCGAAGCGCTGCGCCCGGAGCTCCTTCGCGAGCCCATCGATGTACTCGTCGACCTTGGCGCGCGTGTCGTCGCCCCGGTAAACCGGCAGGATCACGACGTGCGCGGGCGCGAGGCGCGGCGGGAGCACCAGGCCGTCGTCGTCGCTGTGGGTCATGATCAGGCCGCCGACGAGGCGCGTCGACACGCCCCAGGACGTCGTCCAGGCGTACTCTTCGGTCTCCGCCTTGGTCTGGAACTTGATGCCGCTCGCCCTGGCGAAGTTCTGCCCCAGGAAGTGGCTCGTCCCGGCCTGCAGGGCCTTGCGATCCTGCATCATCGCCTCGATCGCGTAGGTGTCGACCGCGCCGGGGAAGCGCTCGCCCGCCGTCTTCGGGCCCTCGAGGACGGGCATCGCCATGAAGTCGCGCGCGAACGTCGCGTAGACGCCGAGCATGCGCAGCGTCTCCTCGCGCGCCTCGGCCTCGCTCGCGTGCGCGGTGTGCCCCTCCTGCCAGAGGAACTCCGACGTCCGCAGGAACAGGCGCGTCCGCAGCTCCCACCGCACGACGTTCGCCCACTGGTTGATGAGCAGCGGCAGATCCCGGTAGCTCTGGACCCAGCTCGCGAACGAGGCGCCGATGATCGTCTCGGACGTGGGGCGCACGATGAGCGGCTCCTCCAGCCGGGCCTGGGGGTCGGGGATGAGCCCGCCGCCGGGGCCGGGCACGAGCCGGTGGTGGGTGACCACCGCGCACTCCTTCGCGAACCCCTCGACGTGCTCCGCCTCCTTCTCGAGGAACGACTTCGGGATGAACAGCGGGAAATAGGCGTTCTTGTGCCCGGTCGCCTTGAACATGCTGTCGAGCTCGCGCTGGATGTTCTCCCAGATCGCGTAGCCCCACGGCTTGATGACCATGCAGCCGCGGACCGGGGAGCTCTCGGCGAGGTCGGCCGCGCGCACGACCTGCTGGTACCACTCCGGGTAGTCCTCGTTGCGCGTGGGCGTGATGGCGGTCTTCGGCGCTTCGTTCTTGGCCACGGTCTCTGCTCTCCTCGCTGGGCGGCTTCGCAGGCGGCCTTCGACCTGGCCGCGCTCTTCCCGCAGCGGGCGGTCAGCTGGCACCGGCCCCGCTCCGGGCTGAGCGCGCGACGTATCAGGAGCGCGGCAGGGTGTCGAGCGCAGCGGCCCTGCCCGGGAGCCGCGCGGCCTCCCCGCTCGATGGACCCGCGCTCCCCGCTCGACGGCTCCCCGTCCTGGCCGCTGCGCGTCCGGCCGGCTTCGCGGCGGCGCGTGGCCATGGTACGCGCAGGAGAACGACGTGAAATACGTCATCCTCACGCACGGCGGGGTGGCCGCGCCGCAGAACGGCGCGGACAGCTGCGCCAGGGCCGCCGACGAGGCGCTCGGCGCGCTGGACGCGGGCGGAGAGGCGCTCGCGGCGGCGATCGCGGCGACCGCCCGCCTCGAAGACGACCCGCGCTTCAACGCCGGGACGGGCTCGAACCTCCGCCTCGACGGGCGGACGATCGAGATGGATGCGGCCGTGATGGCCAGCGATGGACGGTTCGGCGCCGTCGCGTGCGTCGAGCGGGTGAAGAACCCCGTCCTGGTCGCGGCGAAGGTGATGGAGACGCCCCACCTGATCATCGCCGGCGCCGGCGCGACCGCGTTCGCGCGCCGGCTCGGGTTCGCCGACCACGATCCGGTCACCGAGGCGGCGCGCGAGAGGCACGGTCGCGCCCTCGCGGCGCTGCGCGGCGACGGGGGAGACAGCGACTACACGAACGACGCGGCGCGGTTCCACGCGCTCACGGCGACGCGGTTCTGGAACTTCGACGCCGAGCCGGTCGAGTGCGACACGGTCGGGGCCGTCGTGCGCGACACGCACGGCCGCTTCGCCGCCGCGGCGTCGACGGGCGGGTCGACCTACTCGCTCCGCGGCCGCGTCGGGGACGTGCCGCTGATGGGCGCGGGGATCTACGCCGGCCCGCACGGGGCCGTGGCGGCGACCGGGGTCGGCGAGGAGATCGCGCGACGCCTCCTCGCGCGAACGGTCTATGACTGGCTCGCCGACGGCGTCGCGCCCGCCCGGGCCGCGCAGCGCGGCGTCGCGATGTTCCCGGACGTGATCGCCGTCGGCGTGCTCGTCGTGGGGCGCAACGGCCAGGCGATCGCCTCGAACCGCAACATGCCGAGCGCGCAGCTCGCGGGCTGAGGAGCCGCAGACGACGATGCAGAGCGGAGACCCTGATGCGATCGTGGTGGGCGCGGGACCGAACGGCCTCACCGCGGCGGCGTACCTCGCCCGCGCGGGCTTCTCGGTGCTCGTGCTCGAGGCCGAGCAGGAGCCGGGCGGCGCCGTGCGGACGCGCGAGGTGACGCTCCCGGGGTTCCACCACGATCTCGGCGCGGCGTTCTTCCCCTTCGGGCAGACGAGCCCCGCGCTGCTGCCGCTCGACCTGCCGGGGGCCGGCCTCGTCTGGCGGCACGCGCCCATCGACAGCGCTCACCCGGCGCCCGACGGAACCTGCGCCTCGATTGCGCGGGACGTCGACGCAACGGCGAGGTCGCTCGGCGAGGACGGCCCCGCGTGGCGCCGGATCGCCGGCTGGCATGCGGCCACACGCGAGCGGCTGCTGAACGCGCTCCTGGCCACGCCGCCCGCCCTCGGGGCGCTGCTCCGCTTCGGGCCCCTCAACCTGCTCCGCCTCGCGCAGGTGGCCCTCTCGAGCGGCCGCGGCTTCTCGACGCGCACCTTCCGGACCGAGGCGGCCCGGCGGGTGATCCCCGGCCTCGCCCTCCACACCGACGTGGGCCCGGAGGATCCCTGCGGCGCGATCGTCGGCTTCATGCTCACCCTGCTCGCCTCGAGCGGCGGCTTCGCGGTGCCCGAGGGCGGCGCCGGCGCGATCACGCGCGCCCTGCTCCGGCGCGTCGAGGAGCGCGGCGGCAGCCTCCGCTGCGGCGCCCGGGTCGAGCAGATCATCGCCAGGCAGGGACGGGCGGCCGCGGTCCGGCTCGCGGACGGGGAGGAGATCCGCGCGCGCCGCGCGATCGTCGCCGACGTCGCGGCGCCGACGCTCTACCTCCGCCTGCTCGCGGCAGAGCTCGTCCCCGCCCGGGTCCAGCGCGCCATGCGCCGGTTCCGCCAGGGGTTCGGCACCTTCAAGATGGACTGGGCGCTCGACGGCCCGGCGCCGTGGTCTCACGAGGACGCCGCGCGCGCCGCGGTCGTGCACGCGGGCGACAGCCTCGACGATCTCGCCGAGTTCACGCGGCAGGTGCGCGCCGGCGCGCTCCCCGAGCACCCGTACCTCGTGATCGGGCAGCAGTCGCTGGCCGATCCGACCCGCGCGCCGGCCGGGCGCCACACCCTGTGGGCCTACTCGCGCGTCCCCTCCTCCATCGACGGCGGCTGGGCGTCCTCGCGCGAGCGCTTCGCCGACCGCATCGAGGCGCGGATCGAGGAGCTCGCCCCCGGCTTCCGGCAGCGGATCCTCGCCCGGAAGATCTGGGCGCCGGACGACCTGGAGGCGATGGACGCAAACCTCATCGGCGGCGATCTCGGCGGCGGCTCGGCCGACATCCGGCATCAGCTCTTCTTCCGGCCGGTGTTCCCCTACTTCCGCTACCGAACGCCGGTCCGCGGCCTCTACCTGGGCTCGTCCTATGCGCACCCCGGCGCCGGGGTCCACGGCGCCTGCGGGCGCAACGCCGCCCTGGCGGTGCTGGAGGACGAAGGCTGAGCCGTCGGCGCTCCGCCCGTTCGAGGCCTACTTCGACCGCGAGGGCGGGCCGTCCCGGTAATCGGAGCGCTTCAGGCCCTGGCTGGCGATCTTCTCCTGGAGCGTGCGCAGCGGCATCCTGAGCCGCCGCGCCGCCATCGCCAGGTTGCCGTTGGTCGCGCGGAGGGCCTCGAGGATGATCTCGGCCTCCAGGCGGTCCATCTGCGCCTTGAGCCCGATCATCGGCGCGGAGCTGGGCGGCGCGATCTCGACGAAAGGCCGGTCCGGCGGCGGCGGCGTGGAGCGCTTGCGCGCCGCGAGGGCGTTGATGCTCTCCGGCAGGTCGAGCGCAGTGATGACGTTTCCCCTCGCGATGACGACGGCGCGCTCGATGGCGCTGCGCAGCTCGCGCACGTTGCCGGGCCAGGGATACTGCTCCAGCAGCGCGAGCGTCTCCGGATCGAGCGAGCGCACGTTGCGCCGGTGCGCTTCGTTCGCCTGCCGGAGGAAGCGCTGCGCCAGCGGCCCGATGTCCTCGCGCCGCTCGCAGAGCGGAGGGATACGCAGCGGCACCGCGTTGAGCCGGTAGAGCAGGTCGGAGCGGAACGCGCCCGCCTCGCACATCGCCTCGAGATCGCGGTACGTGGTCGCGACGATCCGCACGTCCACCTCGATCTCGCTGGTCGATCCGATGCGGCTCATGCGACCGGTATCGAGGAGGCGCAGCAGCGCGGCCTGGGAGGAAGGCGGGAGATCGCCCACCTCGTCGAGCACCACGGTGCCGCCCGCGCACGTCTCGAAGACGCCCTCCTGCGCCTGGGTGGCGCCCGGGAAGGCGTCGGCCTCGTGGCCGAAGAGCGTGCTCTCCAGGAGCTGCGCGGGCACGCCGCTGCAACCGACGCGGACCATGTGCTTCCTGTGGCGCGGGCCGGCCTCGTGGATCAGGCGCGCGAGCACGTCCTTGCCGGTCCCCGACTCGCCCTGGAGCAGCACGGGCGCGGACGAGCGCGCGAGGCGCATGGCGGTCTCGAGCACCGGCCGCATCGCGGGGCTGCGCATCACGAGCCCCTCGTCGTTGACCGCGCGCACGCCGCCCGCCGGCGTCGGCCCGCCCATCAGGTTGTCGACGTTCGGCAGCTCTCTCCGTTCCAGGGCGCCGCGGCGCCCGTCCAGCGCGTCGAGGTTGAGCACCGGCAGCTCGGCGCTCGCGATGACGCGCAACGACGCCGTAATCTCCCCGAGCACCACCTCGTCGCCGGGCTTCAGGGTGCCCTGCTCCACGCGCTGCCCGCTCAGAAAGGTGCCGTTCGTCGAGCCGAGATCCTCGATGAGCACGTCGCCGCTCTGGAACGTGAAGCGCGCGTGGCGCCGCGACAGGCTGCGCTCGGGGATCGCGACGTCGGCGCTCGGATCGCGACCCACGACGACCCCGACCCCGTCGGTCAGCCGCACCGTCTCGGCGCCGTGCCGGTGGTAGATGATGAGCAGCACGTGCGGCTCGGTCCCGCGCTCGCGGCTCAGCTGCTTCAGCGCGTCACGGACCTGCGACATGGCGATCGGATCCGTCACGCCCAGCTGCGAATCGGGCTGGGCCTCCTGTGCGTCAGGATCCTCGGTCGGCGCGAATGGCTGTGCGACCGCGGTCTCCGCCGGCGACGCGTCGCCGCGATGCCCCTCCTCGGGCGCGCCCGGCTCGCGGACGTCCGGCGAAGGTAGACTCCTCGGAGCGGCCGGACGCGAGTGATTCATGCGTTCTCTCTCAGTGCGTGCCCGAGGAACCCCCGGCACCGGATGCTGGCCCGCGAACCCTGCTCGCGCTCATCCTTTATCCTGTGACCATAAGCCGCAGGTAGGCCAGCGCGCAAGGCACGAGCAGTCGTTCGTCGGCTCGTCCGCGGCCAGCGCGGCCAGCGGCTCACCCGGCCACACCGCGCTCCACCTCTATCTCGCCCCGGTCTCTCCCCTCTCCCACTCTCCCCACTCCCGTGTCCCGTCGCTCGCGCCTCGCTTCCCTTTGCCGCCGCCTTCTTTCTCGTTCGTTTCAGCAGCGTGCCGCCTCGGGCAGCTCCCCTGTGCAGGCCGCCTCGATGCTCTGCTCAGGCGCCGCGCGCGGCATGCTCGCCAGAGCCGGGGGGTCGCGCGGAGGGCGTGGCCGGATCTTCGGCGCGGCAGTGCGCGTCGAAGCGTGAGCACGGGATGTCCTCGATCGGCGGAAGCTCCGCGTAGCCGCGGGGGCCGGCGATCTCGTTGAAGCAGCGACCGAGCCAACCTGGGATCACGAGCGCGTAGGTGCGCGCGAGCCGCCTTCGATCGTCCAGGGTGCGCAGCATCGCGTGGTAGGTGACCTCGCCATAGGTCGCCTTGAAGGCGGCCGCCTGCTCAGGACGCGCGAGCCAGCTCATGACGCCGGCGCGATCCGCTTCCGGATGGAACTGGACCGCCTCGACCCCCGGCGCGACCTGCAGCCCGAGAATCGCCCGGCCCTTGGAGATCCCGTCACGGCTCTCGCGGGCGAGGAGCTGGCCACCGAGGGAGCCCAGGCGGCGCTCGTCGAGGTTCACCGCTTCCCAGTTGCGGTGCTCGAAGGCGAAGAGACGATCGCCGAACGGAGACAGCAACGGGTGCTGCTGGCCGACCGGGGTCGTGTAGATAGGCATGACCCCGAACTTGCGATCGGCGCGCGGCACGACGTCGGCCAGCCGGTAGTGATGGACGACGAGCTCGAACGAATAGCAGATCGCGAAGAGCGCTCGCCGCTCCGCGCCCCCCTGGACCGCCGACTCGACCACGCCGTCCAGCAGGCGCGCGAAGTCGAGCGTCCACGGCTCGCCCTCTCCATCGAACGGAGAGCCGGGGCCCCCCGAGGAGAGGTACAGATCACAGTCCGTAGGGATGGGTGTGTTGGTGTCCCGGGGAGACGCCTCGACAACCTCGCAAAATACGCCCGGATTGTGCCGCTGGACACGCTCGAAGAACGTTGCGGCAAGCCCGCGCAGGCAGCGCATCGCCTGGTTCACGTGGCCATTGTTCATGTCCACGATGCAGAGCCGGAGCGGTCTCAGCGGCCTCATCGACCGGCCGTTCTCGACGGTATGTATCCCGGCGGGCGTAGGTGGGAGCGGATTCGAGCTCATCGGAAGTGGACAGAGTGCAAACGTCGGCCCCCGCGTTTCTACCCATATCACCGTGTTGACCTCGCGAAAAGAAAGGTTTTCTTGGTTACGTGGGCAGTCGTGCGGGTGTGCACGGAAGGTCACGTGGGTCACGCGGCGGTGGCTCGGCGGTTACTCAGGGGTACGCGCGGGGCATTGTTGAATCGAGGGCAGACCAAAAGTCCTTCCTCGGCCCCGCGTTCCTGGGGATCCTGTGTGTGATGAAAAAACAGAATGTACTGCCGCGTGAGCCGCTGACTCGACGCCATGTGCTGACAGGGCTCGGCGCAGCGGTCGGCGCCGCGACCTTCGGATGCACCGCCACGGAGAGCGCGACGATGCTCGGGAACGACGGTTCGAGCACGGATAGCTCGGGCGGAAGCGACGGATCCGGCGGCGCAGGGGGAACGGGCGGCTCGGGACAGGCGGGAGCGGGCGGCGCCGGCGGCGTTCCTGCGGATCGCTGCGTCGACACGGGAGGCCTGAGCCCCGCAGAGCTGCTCGCGCCCATCAGCACCATCGTCGTCCTCTGTATGGAGAACCGCTCGTTCGACCACTACCTCGGCTCGCTGCGGCTGAAGGAGGGCAGGCGGATCGACGGCCTGACAGGGAACGAGTCGAACCGAGCGCCGGACGGCGCGCAGATCTCGCCCTTCCAGCTCGACAACTTCACGCCCGTCGACCCGCCGCACAGCTGGGAAGCGGCCCACGCGCAGTGGAATCAAGGGATGAACGACGGGTTCGTCGCCGCCCACGCAGGGCGGGATCAGCGCGACGTGATGGGCTACCACGTGCGAGAGCACCTGCCGATCCTCTACGCGCTCGCCGACGCGTCGGCGATCTGCGAGCGCTGGTTCTGCTCGGTGCTCGGACCGACCTGGCCCAACCGCTTCTTCCTGCACGGCGCCACGTCGAGGGGCGTCTCCAGGAACGTGCCGGTCACCGGCTTCACGAGCGTGTTCGAGCTGCTGAGCGACGCGGGGATCTCGAGCAGGAACTACTACCATGACGTGCCGTGGTGCTCGGGGGCGTACTTCAAGTTCAAGGGCGTCTCCGGGATCGAGCGCTTCTTCGAGGACGCGGCCGCAGGGCTCCTCCCCGCGTTCTCCGTCATCGATCCCCAGTTCTTCGGCGCCACCGCGAACGACGATCACCCCGACCACGACGTGCAGCTCGGGCAGGTGCTCATCGCCAGCATCTACAACGCGCTCGCGAGCAGCCCGCAGTGGGGTCAGTGCCTCTTCGTGATCACCTACGACGAGCACGGAGGCTTCTTTGACCACGTCGCGCCGCCCACGGCGACGGACGACGATCCGCTGTTCTCCCAGCTCGGGTTCCGGGTCCCGTCGATCGTCGCGGGCCCGTTCGTCCGGAGAGGCTGCGCGGTGAGCACCGTGCTCGACCACGCGTCGGTGATCCGCACGCTGGAGGCGCGCTTCGACATCCCCACGCTGAACGCGCGCTCCGGCGGGGCGAACGATCTGTCGTGCTGCATCGACCCGGCGCTCCTCCGCGATCCTCAGGACCCGATCCTCCTGCCCACGGTCGAGATCTCCCTGTCGCAGCTGCGCTCGCGGACCGAGACCGGGATCTCCCAGCCGGAGCTGTGGGAGGCCGCGGAGCGTGGGCTCATCCCGCGGCACCTGGATCGCCGGAGCGAGGGTCCGGACATCGCGCGGCGGGTGCTGGCGCACGCGGAGCGGATCGGCGCCGCGAGGCTCAGGGACTGACTCGCCGGCCAGCCGGCGCCGAGGTCGCACGGGGGCGGGAGGTCTGATAGAAGCGCCGCCGTGCCGCCCGACCTCGATCCGCCCGCCGCCACGCAGGCAGGGACCGCGCCGGCGAGCGCAGCCCCGGGCGCCCCCGCGGCGACCGGCGCGCGCCGGCCGGCCGCTGGACAGGAGGCGGCGCCCGGCGCGGCGCGGTCGTCGGCGATGGTCACCGCGGGGATCATCCTCTCGCGGCTCGTCGGGCTGATCCGCCAGCGGGTGACAGCGCACTTCTTCGGCACATCCGAGCTCGCCGACGTGCTCGCCGCGGCGTTCCGCGCGGGGAACATCACCCAGAACCTCCTCGGCGAGGGGACGCTCTCGGCGACGTTCATCCCGGTCTATGCGCGCCTCCGGGCGGCCGACAACGCGCGCCGCGCGGCGCACTTCGCGCTCTCCGCGCTCGGGCTCCTGCTCGTCGCCGCCGCGGCCGCGTCGATCGTCGGCGTGATCGCGGCGCCGTGGCTGTCCTTCCTGGTCGCGGCAGGCTTCGACGAGGACAAGCTCGCGAGCACGACGCGGATCGTCCGGATCATCTTCCCGATGACTGGCCTGCTCGTGCTGTCGGCGTGGGGGCTCGGCGTGCTGAACGCGCACCGGCGGTTCTTCCTCCCCTACGCCGCGCCCGTCGCGTGGAGCGCCGCCCAGATCGCGGGGCTGCTCGTGTGCGGGGCGTGGCTCGGGATGCGCGGGGAGCCGCTCGCCGAGGCGCTCGCGTGGAGCGCGCTCGCCGGCGCCGCGCTGCAGCTCGCGCTGCTGCTCCCCTCGGCGCGCTCGCTGCTCGGCGGGCTGAAGCCGCGCCTCGACACGCGCGACCCGAGCGTCCGGGAGGCGGGCGAGAAGCTGCCCGCCGCGCTGCTCGGCCGCGGGATCATCCAGGTCTCCGGGCTCGTCGACACGCTCCTCGTGAGCTTCCTCGGCGCCGGCGCGAACGCGGCATTCAACTACGCGCAGACGATCTACCTGTTGCCGATGAGCATCCTCGGCACCGGGGAGGCCGCGGTGGCGCTGCCCGAGATGGCGCGCGACACGGCCGAGGCGGACGTCGCGCGGCGCAACGAGGCGCTGGCGCGCCGCCTCGGAGCCTCGCTCGCGCGGATCACAGTGCTGACCGTGCCGGCGACGGCCGTGTTCATGGTGCTCGGGCGGGAGCTCATCACGCTGCTGCTGCAGACCGGGACGTTCGATCGGGCGTCGACCGCGCGGGTCGAGCCGCTCGTGTGCGCCTACGGGCTCGCGCTGCTCGGGAACGCCGCGGGGCGCGTGCTGATCACCGCCTCGTTCGCGCTGGGGGACACGAGGACGCCGGCGCGCTACGCGCTCTATCGCGTGATCGTCAGCACCGTCGTCGCGCTCCTCCTGATGCAGCGGCTCGACGTGCTCGGCGTGGTGCTCGGCGCCGTCGTCGCGGGGTGGGTCGAGGCGATCGCCCTCGCGCTCCGCTTGCGGCGCGAGATCGGCGGGCTCGGGCTGGATCAGGTCCGGATCGGCCGCGTCGCCGCGCTCACGGCGGTCTCGGTCGGCTGCGGCGTGGCGCTGAGGGCCGCGCTGCCGGAGGCGCTCGTCGCCACGCCGTGGGGCGCCGCGCTCGTCCTCGCGGGATGCGGCGGGGCCTTCGCGCTCGCGGCGCCGGCGCTCGGGCTCTTCAGCCTGAGGTCCCTGCTGCGCAGGAGGTGATCGCGGGCGGCGACGCGCGCTCGCTGGCCTCCGGTTGCGCGCGGTGCCAGGCGACGTACCGCTCGACGAACTCGCGCTGCACCCGGCGCAGCGCGACGCGCGGGCGCTGTCGCTCGAGCAGGGCGATCGCCTCGCCGATCTCGAGGCCACCGCGCGTGGCGAGGTAGCAGAGCGCGAGCGTGACGCTCCGCCCGACGCCACTCGCGCAGTGGACGTGGACGCGATGGCCAGCGCCGACATGGCGCTCGAGGAACGCCACGCCGCGCGCGGCCTCCTCGATCGTGGGGGCGCACATGTCCCAGCAGGGGATGCGCAGGTACTCGACCCCCGCCGCGCGCAGGGCGAGCACCGGATCGTAGAGCTCGCGCGACACGTTGATCACCGCGCGGACCTCGAGGCGGCGGAGCTCGGCGACGTCGCCGGGGAGGAGAAACCCGCCGATCAGGAGGTTCGGGCTCACCCAGGTGCGCCACGGGTGCCGCGGTCGGAACGACGCGGTGGCGCGGCGCAGCGCCAGGAATGCATAGAAAACCACGGCATAGGGCGCGAGCAGGAGGACCACCAACGCGGGGCGGAGGCGCACGCGCATCTCATGGCGTCGTCGCTCGAACGGCGCCAGCGGCCGGGCGGCACGCGCGCGGGCGACGCGCATGTCGCGCACGCACGCAGGCGGCGCCCTGGAACTTGGCCCATGGCGCGCAAGTCGGGCATGCGTCGGCCGATGCCGCTCGCTTCCCTGCCGACGGAGCTCTCCCGGCCGGTCTCGCCTCCGGACCTCCGGGCGCCGCTGACCCGCGCGCCACGACGCTCCGGGGGCGGTGCCCGGCCGCGTCTTCTCGACGGGCTCGCAGGCCTGGTCGTCGTGCTGGCCATGTCCGGTTGCAAGGCGGCAGGCGCATCGGTGGAGCTGTCGAAGGACGAAGCGGGCGACGGCGGCGAGCTCCAGGTCGTCGCGCTGCCAGCGGACGGGCCCAAGCTGATCGCGCTCCGCGCCGGGACGCCCGTGCTCGCGCGCCCGCAGTCAGGCGCGCGCAGGCTCGGAGAGCTCTATCCCGGCGCCGCCGTCGTGCGGTCCGCGGAGCCGTACGGACGCGCGGGGTGCAGCGGAGGGTGGTACGCGATCCGCCCCCGCGGCTTCGTCTGCGTGGGCGACGGCGCGACGCTGCACACCGACGCGGTCGCGGTGCTGCCGGCGCCGCCCGATCTGTCGCGGCCCCTCCCCTACCGCTACGGGCGCGCGCGGACCCAGGGAACCCCGGCGTACTTCGGGGTGCCGAGCAGCGAGGAGCTGCGGCACGCCGAGCCGGATCTCGAGCGCCATCTCGAGCGCGTGCAGCGCAGCGACACGCAGCTCGGCGCGTCGGCCAACGACGTCCCGCTGGATGAGCGCGGCGTCGCCACCGGACCGCCGGTGCTGCTGCCGCAGCGAGACGGCGTCGGCGAGGACGGGCGGAGGACCGAGGCCGGATACTTCCTCTTCCCGCTCGCCGATGCGATCGCGCCGCTCCCACCCCTCGCCGCGCTCGGCATCGAGCTCGGCGCGAAGGACGGCGCGCCCGTCGATCTGCGCTCCGCGATGAAGACGGTGGCGCTGCGCAAGGGCAGCGGGGTCGCGATCACCCGCACCTTCACGGCGGGAGAGACCGACGGCCGCAGGCTCGGCGTGACGCCGGACGGTCGGCTCATCCCGACCGATCGGCTGCAGGCCGCGCTCGGCTCGCCGTGGCACGGCCTCGACGTCGAGAAGGTCGGGCTGCCCGTGGCGTTCGTGCATCGCCACGACGTCAACACGTGGTCGATCGGCCGGGGCAAGGCGACTCCCAACGAGGACGAGCTCGAGCGGCACACGGGCGTGCCGCTCACGGGCAAGTTCAGGACGGTGGCCGGCGTCCGCTTCGAGGAGGCGCGCGACGGCTTCTGGCTGCGCTCTCAGGATCTCGTCGTCATCGTGCGGCGCGCCAAGCTCCCCGAGTTCGCCAAGGGCTCGCAGCGCTGGCTCGACGTCAGCCTGGCCAACCAGACCCTGACGGCTTACGAGGGGCAGAAGCCGATCTACGCCACGCTGATCTCTTCCGGACGCGATCAGCTCCGCGATCCCGCATCGAGCGCGTCCACGGCGCGCGGCACGTTCCGCGTGCGGAGCAAGCACGTGACGCGCAACATCGATCCGCGCGAGGTCGCCGACAGCTTCGACGTCGCCGACGCGCCGTGGGTGATGGACTTCGCGCCGGGCCACGCGATCACCGGCATGTACTGGGGCGCCGGGGTCGGCGAAGCGCAAGGCTTCCACGACATCGCGCTGACGCCCGTCGATGCGCGGCGCATCTTCCTGTGGGCCGAACCGGCGCTCCCCGACGGCTGGCACGCCGTGCACAGCAGCAGCGAGGAAGGATCCCTCGTCCACGTCCGACCTTGAGGAGTTCGTCGCAAACGCTGGCCCTGAGGTCAGGGAGGCCAGCGGCCGACTGTCACCATTGCTGGTGCCGAAGGAGGGACTCGAACCCCCGACCCGGCGCGTATGAAACGCCTGCTCTGGCCAGCTGAGCTACTTCGGCAAAAGTGAGGGCGGACTAGTACCGCCCCGTTCCCAGCCTGTCAAGCGATGTCTTGCCCTTGCGAGCCCGCCGTCGACACGCGTCGGTCGGGGCGTCGGGCTCATCTCGATCGCATCGATCGCATCGATCGCATCGATCGCATCGATCGCATCGATCGCATCGATCGCACCGACTCCTCGATCGCGGGCGGGGTGCTTCGGCAGGACGGCGGGGTTCCTCGCCT
>JAICEP010000107.1 GCA_025924095.1 Sorangium sp. | reverse complement strand
GATCTCCAGCGCCCGGACTGCGGCGGCGCTCGCGGCGCCGGCGAACCACGCCCGCACGCCGGCTGTCTCGGCGGCGCGCGCGATCCGCGCCGCCTCGCCGCCGACGGCGATCCGCGCGGCCGGGCGAACGGCCCCGACCGCTTCGCCGAGCGCGTCATGCTCCGCCGCCGCGAGCGCGCCGAGCTCACGCATCTCGCCGAGCAGCAGGACCAACCGCTTCCCGAGCGCCCCGGCCAGCTCGACGGCCGTCTTGAGCGACGATCGCATCGACAGGGGGTTCGCGTTGTAGCTGTCGTCGATGACCACGGTGCCGTCCGGCAGCTCGCGGACCGACAGGCGCCCGTCCCCCGGCGGCGCGAGCCCTGCGGCCGCGCGGGCCGCCCGCTCGGTCGAGAGCCGCTCGCCGAGCGCCGCCTCCACCACGGCGACGGCCGCCGCCGCGGCCAGCGCCCCCGCCTCGCCGAGCAGCGGGACGACGATCTCCAGCGCCTCGCCTCCGCGCTCGATCCGCACCGAGCTGCCGCGCACCCCGACCGGCCGCCGCCCCGCGATCCGGATCTGCGCGCGCTCGCCGAAGCCGTAGGGGACTCGCCGCGCGGCGCCGGCGCGCGCGAGCTGCTCGACCACCTTCGCGTCGTCGCCGTTGCCGAAGGCCACCCCGTCGGCCGGCAAGGCGGCGAGCAGATCCCCTTCCTCGGCGGCGACGTCCTCCAGCGTGCCGAGCCCCTCGGTGTGCTCGATGCCGATGGAGGTCAGCACGGCGAGATCCGGTCCCGCGATCCGCGCGAGGGCCGCGACCTCGCCGCGCTGGTTCGTGCCGATCTCCACGACGGCGAAGCGATGGCGGTTCTCGAGCCCGAGCAACGTCATCGGCAGCCCGATGGCGTTGTTCAGGTTGCCCGCGGTCGCGTGCACGTCGCCTCGGCCCGCGCCGGCGAGCAGCGCCGCGAGGGTCCGCGTCGTCGTCGTCTTGCCGGCGGAGCCGCCGATCGCGACGATCGCCCGCGGCCCGTCCGGGTGCGCGCCTCTGCGCCATCGCTCGCGGTGCGCTCTGGCCAGCGCCCCGAGCGCCGCGAGCCCGTCCTCCACGAGCACCACGCCGCCTTCGGGCGGCAGGGCCACCTCCCGGGAGACGACGAACGCGACCGCCCCGCGCTGCGCCGCGGCGTCGATGAACCGATGGCCGTCGAAGGCCTCACCGGCGAGCGCGACGAACGCCGCGCCGGACGCGATCGTGCGGCTGTCGGTCGAGATGCCCCGCACGGCCGGCCCGGTCCTCAGCACGCGCCCGCCGGTCGCGCGCGCCAGCTCGTCGAGGGTGAACTGGGCAAGGTTCTGCGGGATCGGCGTCGCCATCGCGGGCGATCACCAGCATGGAACGGGGCGCAGGGCCAACGAATCGCCTGCGGCGCGCTGCCCTCGCGCTGCGTCGAGCCGCCTCAGCGCCCGGTCTTTTCCTTCTCGACCTCTTCGTAGATGTCGTCGTTCTTCGGCCGCGGCCGCGCGGCGGGCCGGGGCGCGGCGGGCGCGCTGGGGGCTGCGGTCGCGCTCAGGGTGGGCGCGGGCGACGTCTCGGCGGTCGTCGGAGGCGGCTCGGTGTAGTCGATCGCGATGGGCCCTCCGCCGCCCATGCTCTGCCACAGCGTGATCCCGACGAGCGCCAGCAGGGCGATCGCCAGGATCACGCTGAGCACGACGATGATCGTCCTGCCGCCCTCGCGCCGCGGGGCCGGCGCGGCAGGTGGCTTCTGCGGCTCGGCGCGCTCTTGCACGAAGCTCGACGGGAGCGCCGGCATCTCGAGCCGCGCCGACGTGGTGGCCCACGGGCTCTCGGCGGGCGGCATCGCCGCGCCGTCCCACCCGCCGCCCGCCGGGGGCGCGCCGGGCGCCGCCGCACCGGGAGCTGCGCCCATCGCCGGAGCGGGCGCGGGCGCAGCGGCCGAGGGCGGCCCGGCCGGCGCCGGAACGCCGGCGTGCAGCGAGGGCATCGGCGTGCGCGCGGCCTCCTGGACAGGGGGCCCGGCGGCACCGAACCCGGGGCTCGCGAACCCGGGCGGCGCCGCCGGAGCGGGCGGCTGCGCCGCGTTCGCGCCCATCCGTTCCGTGGTCGGCGCCGGATGGAACGACATCTGGCTCAGGGGCACCGGGTCCGACGGCGGCGGCGCCGAGACGAACGGGAGGGCGCTCGGAGAAAAGACGCCGCTGGCCGCCAGCACGTCCTGCTGCGAGACGAGCCCGGGCGGAAGGGTCCCTCCGCGCGCCGAGACGTTCGCCGCGGGCGGCTGGGTGTACCCGGACATCGCTGCCGGAGAGGAAGCCGGCGCCGCGGTGACCGGCGTTGACGACGCTGGCCCAGCGAAGCCGGGCGCCGACGGCGCCGCTCCCGAGAACGCGGGCAGCGATGGCGCGGGCGCCGGGAATGCGGGCGCTGAGGGCGCGGATGCCGGGAACGCGGGCGCGGGCGGCACCGGTCCGGGGTACGCTGCCCCGGAGGCGGCGGGCCCGGCGAAGCTGGGCGCCGACGGCGCTGGACCGCCGAAGCCTGCGGCCGACGGCACTGGACCGCCGAAGCCGGGCGGGCTGTGCTGCTGGAGCTGAGGGCTGAGCGCGTACTGCGCGGAGAGCGGGCGGAGGGCCCCGGGCGCCATCAGCGGCGGCACGGGCAGGGGCCGGAAAGGGATCCCCGATCCATGCGCAGAGGGGAGCGGTCGGCCTGGCTGCGCCGTCATCTCACTCTCGGGGGCTCCCCATCGAACGTGTTTGTCGGTCATCCGCGCGCCCCGGAGGAACCGCCCACGCGGCCCCTCCGCCTCACACTGAAGCGGAACAGCGCTTTCAATCTACCCCCAAGTCTCGGCATCCGGCCATCCTTCTGACGCGTCGCCCCGTCCAGCGAGGCGCTGCTGCGCCGGGAATGCGCAGCGCGGCCCCGCGCTCACGCCGCCCGTTGCGGACGAAGGAGCAGCGAGGCGCGCGCCCCGGGGCTCGGCCGGTCGAAGAGCGAGCTCGCCTCCCCAACCGAGGTGCGCAGGCGGCGGAGCGCTCGCTCGCGCCGCCGTCAGCGCGGCGGAAGCGTCATCGACGCCCCCGGCGCGCAGCGCGCCTCCATCCCGAGCGCGGGGCGACGCGCGCCGCCGTCCCCCTTCGCGAGCGCGGGCGCATCCGACCGCAGAGCTCGCGCCGAGGGGCTGTCCACGCTTGCCGGGAACTCTCGACATGGCCGGGGCGCGCGCGGCGGACGGGCGACAGCGCTCCCGCGGAGGACGCGAGCTTCTGCCGCCGCGGGGCGGCTGTCGACCGCGGCAGCACAGTGCTATGGCACGTCGCGATATGGCCGCCGAGACGATGGGCTCCCGCACCTCCACCGAACCTTCTCCCAACGAGCCGCGCGAGCCCGCGCGCTACGACCACGCCGCGGTCGAGCCGCACTGGCAGCGCGCATGGGAGGAGGGCGAGACCTTCCGCGCCGTCCGCAGCGCAGGCGCCGCGCGCGAGAAGCGCTACGTGCTCGACATGTTCCCCTACCCCTCGGGGTCGGGGCTGCACGTCGGCCACCCCGAGGGGTACACGGCGACCGACATCGTGTCCCGCTACTACCGCATGCGCGGGATCGACGTGCTGCACGTCATGGGCTGGGACGCCTTCGGCCTGCCGGCGGAGCAGCACGCCATCGAGACCGGCACGCACCCGGCCGACACGACGGCGCGGAATATTGCGACCTTCAAGCGCCAGCTCAAGATGCTGGGCTTCAGCTACGACTGGTCGCGAGAGCTCTCCACGACCGATCCGCGCTACGTGCGCTGGACGCAGTGGATCTTCCTCCAGCTCTTCAAGAAGGGCCTCGCGTACCAGGACGAGGTGAGCGTCAACTGGTGCCCGGCGCTCGGCACCGTCCTCGCGAACGAGGAGGTGAGCGACGGAAAGAGCGAGCGCGGCGCACACCCGGTCTACCGGACGCCGCTCCGGCAGTGGATGCTGCGCATCACCGCCTACGCCGACCGCCTGGTGGAGGATCTCCGCCTTGTCGACTGGCCCGAAGGGACGCTCGCGATGCAGCGCGCCTGGATCGGCCGCTCGGAGGGGGCGCTCATCACGTTCGAGGTCAAGGGGTGGCCCAAGGGCTCCTTGAGCGTGTTCACGACCCGCCCCGACACGCTGATGGGCGTCACCTACGTCGTGCTCGCGCCCGAGCACCCGCTGACGGCCTGGCTCACGAGCGCCGAGGGCGGCGCGTCCGAGGCGCGCCGCGAGGCGGTGCGCGCGTACGTCGCGGCCGCTTCGGGCAAGAGCGATCGCGAGCGGCTCGCCGCGGCCGCGAAGGAGAAGAGCGGCGTCGACACGGGCCTCGTCGCCGTCCACCCGATCACGGGCGCAGAGGTGCCGATCTGGGTCGCCGACTACGTGCTCGGCGGCTACGGCACCGGGGCCGTGATGGCGGTCCCCGGGCACGACGAGCGCGACTTCTCCTTTGCCCGCGCCTACCGGCTGCCCATCGTCGAGGTGGTGAGCCCCGACGGCGTCCTGCACGACCAGCTCGAGGCCGCCTATGTCGACCCGGGCGTCTCGGTCCGGAGCGGCGAGTTCGACGGGCTCAAGACGGAGGAGTGCAAGCGCGCCGTCATCGCCCGCCTCGAGGCGCTCGGCCGCGGCAAGCGCGAGGTGAACTACAAGCTGCGCGACTGGGTCTTCTCGCGCCAGCGCTACTGGGGCGAGCCGATCCCCATCTACTTCCCCGTCGAGCTCGCCGAGCCGGGCGGTGATCCCCGGAAGGGCGACGCGCACACGATCCGCTACGACCAGCCGATCGCGGTGGACGACGGAAGCCTCCCGCTCGAGCTGCCGCCGCTCGCCGACTTCCGCCCTGGCGACGACCCGGCGGGCCCGCTGGCGCGCGCGGTGGACTGGCGCTTCTTTCAGCAGGACGGCAGGTGGTATGCGCGCGAGACGAACACGATGCCGCAGTGGGCGGGCTCGTGCTGGTACTACCTGCGCTTCCTCGATCCGCAGAACGACGCGGAGCCGTTCTCGGAGGCCGCGTACGACGCATGGATGCCCGTCGACCTCTATGTCGGCGGCGCGGAGCACGCCGTGCTGCACCTCCTCTACGCGCGCTTCTGGCACAAGGTGCTCTACGACCTCGGCCGCGTGAAGCACCCCGAGCCCTTCGTGAAGCTCGTCCATCAGGGGATGATCCTCGGCGAGGACAACGAGAAGATGTCGAAGTCGCGGGGCAACGTGATCAACCCCGACGACATCGTGCGGGCCTACGGCGCCGACGTCCTGCGTCTCTACGAGATGTTCATGGGCCCGCTCGAGGCGGTGAAGCCCTGGCAGTCAGGGCAGATCCAGGGCGTGGTCCGCTTCCGCGACCGCGTGTTCTCGACGTGTACGCGGCCGCTCTCGGACGCGATGGACGACGCGACGAGCCGGCAGCTCCACAGGACGATCAAGAAGGTGACCGGCGACGTCGAGGCGATGGCGTTCAACACCGCGATCTCCGCGATGATGGTGTTCGTGAACCACCTGAGCTCGCTGCCGTCGCCGCCGCGCGAGGCGGTCCTCCGGCTGGTTCTCCTCGTGGCGCCCTTCGCGCCGCACCTCGCGGAGGAGCTGTGGCGGCTCACGGGCCACGAGCGCTCGCTCAGCTACGAGCCCTGGCCCACGTACGACGAGGCGCTCTGCATCGATGACGTCCTCGAGATCCCGGTGCAGGTGAACGGCAAGGTCCGCGGCCGGGTGATGCTGGCGAAGGCGGCATCGGAGGAGGAGGCCCGCTCCGCCGCGTTCAACCTGGAGAGCGTGGCCGCGCTCTCCACCGGCAAGCAGGTGAAGAAGTTCATCTACGTCGCAGGGAAGATCGTGAACATCGTGGTCGGCTGACGCTCCGGCGCCGCCTGGAAAGAACGAGCGCTTGCGGCGAAGCGACGTCGCGAACGGACGCTCGGAACAGGCGGCGCGGGTCGCTTTTCAGAGATCACGATGCGCTGCGCCCGCGCGTCGCCTCTCCCTGGGAGGATCGATCGCGAAGAGGCGCGCCCCGGCGGCGCCGGGGTCGGGTGCTCGGGTGCACAAGAGCCCGATCGGCGCGCCGACCGCAGCACCCACCACAGCGCAGCGGCGTTGCTCCGGGCGCGCGTGAGCTTCCTCGGAAGCAATCCTCTCCTTCCTCGAGGAAAGCGGCGATGCACAGCCCAGGCTGGCAGGTGCCGTGCAACGGCGGCTGGCCGTGTGCCGGAACAGCACCGCGTGGTGTACCCGAGCTGGATCCCTTTTCGCCGCTGCCGCGCTGGCCGGCTGCGCGGGAGACGTGGACGAGCCAGGCCTGCACGGGGAGGACGCGGACGAGGTGGCGCTGGAGATCAAGGGAGGTTATCCCGACACGGGAGATCGCGCGGTCGCCGGGCTGATCATCACGGATCGGAGAGGGCGGGTCGCGCGGACCTGCTCGAGCGCCCTGATCGCGCCGAACCTGGTGCTCACGGCGCAGCACTGCATCGCGGAGACGCCGAAGCTCATCTCGTGCAAGACCGCGACGTTCGGTGAGCCGGTCGACGCCTCGCAGGTCTACGCCACCCTCGGCCGCGCCATGTGGGCTGCGGAGGCGCCGTGGCTCGCCGCGCGCGCGGTGCTCAGCCCGCCCGACGGCAACGCCGTGTGCGGGCGCGACGTCGCGCTCATCGTCCTGTCTTCGCCGATCCGTAGCAGCGACGTCACGCCGCTCGCGCCCCGCCTCGAGCGGCCGCCCGAGGAGAGCGAGGTCTACTCCGCGGTGGGCTTCGGCGACACGGAGGGCAAAGCGCGCGACGGCGGCGCGCGACGGCGCCGCGACGGGCTCCGCGTCGAGTGCGTGGGGTACGGGTGTGGAACCCAGGAGCGCGTCACGGGGAGCGAGTGGCGCGGCGAGAGCGGCATCTGCAGCGGCGACTCGGGCGGACCCGCGCTCGACGTCGCCGGTCGGATCATCGGCGTGACCTCGCGCGGGCCGGCCGGCTGCTCCGACCCCATCTACGGAGGGCTGATCGCCCATCGCGACTGGCTCGTCGCCGAGGCGACGCGCGCCGCCGATGCTGGCGACTACGAAGCGCCCTGGTGGGTCACGGCGCCCGGCGCGACGGAGCGGTTACCATCCCATCGGCCGCTCGACGAGCGCTGGCTCACGTGCGCGCAGGGTCCCATCGTCGGCGACGCTGGCGGGCCCGCCTCCTTGCGCGCGCTCCTCGCGCTCCTCGCGCTCTTCGCGCTGAGACGCGCCCGGATGCCCGCTCTGCCGGCGCGCCCGCGCCCCGCACGGCGGAGCACGATTTCCGCCTGATCGCCGCTCCGTTGCACACCTCGCCTGCTAGGATGCGGCCGTCCTGCCCCTGCGGAGTGTCCATGCCCAGTTCGCCCATCATCCGTCCGGCCGCGCTGCTCGCGGCGCTCGCGCTCGCCATGACGTCCCTCGGCTGCGGACCGACCTACGTGCGCGGCAATCAGGTCGAGGGGCTCGACGACGCGGCGATGAGCACGGGAATCGACAAGCGCGACATCGAGCAGCTCCTCCACGAGAACCTGACGTCGCTGATGGCCTCGCCCGTGGCGAAGGCGTGGGCGCATGACGGCTCGCGGCCCACGCTCGCCATCTACCCGCTGTCGAACCAGACGAGCGAGCACATCGACAGCCAGCTGCAGGCGCTCCTGTCGGATGTCGAGACGTACATGGTCAAGACGACTCTCGTCACCGTGGTGAGCGTCGAGCGCCAGCAGCAGATGATCGCGGAGATCGAGAAGCAGCACGGCGGCGGGTTCGATCCGAACCACATCGCCGAGTACAACCGCCAGCTCGGCGCGAAGTACTACATCACCGGCAAGGTCTTCACCTCGGACGAGCGCACCGAGGACGAGCGCCGCGTCCAGTACTTCATGTTCATGCAGCTCATCGAGGTCGCCACGAGCGCGGTGGCCTGGCAGAACCGGGCCGCCTTCACCAAGGCGCTCATCCAGGAGTGATGCGCGGGCGGCACGCGAGCCTCCGGGGGCGCGGGCGCGCGGTTCTTCTGCGTCTCGCGCGTCTCGCGCGTCTCGCGCCTCTCGCGCTGCTCCTCGGCCTCGGACAGGTGGCCTGCGCCGGCCACGAGGATCGCGTGCGCACCGCGCTCGCCGCGCTCGACCGCGGCGCCCCCGCGGCGGCGGTGGCTGCGCTGAACGAGCAGATGGAGGTCGAGACCGCGGCCGAGCTTCCGTCGCTCCAGGGCGACAACGCGCTCCTCCTGCTCGACCGCGGCAACATCCTCCTCAGCATGGACCGCTACAAGCTGTCCGCGCGCGATCTCGGGATGGCGGACAAGTCGATCGACCTGCTCGACATGTCCCGCGGGGCCGCCGACGAGCTCGGGAAATACCTCTTCTCGGACGACGCGGGCCCGTACAGGGCGCCTGCGTACGAGAAGCTGCTCATCAACACCATCAACATGATGAACTACCTGGCCCAGCGCGACCTCAGCGGGGCCAGGGTCGAGGCCCGCCGCCTCGCGGTGATGCAGAAGTACCTGCGCGATCACGAGGGCGGGACGGCGCTCGTCGGCCTCGGGAGCTACCTTGCCGGCCTCGCGTTCGAGAAGAGCGGCCAGCCCGACGAGGCGCTCCTCTACTACGACGACGCGCTCCGCCACGGGCCCTATCCATCGCTCCGCGACCCGCTCCGCGCGCTCACGCGCGGCGAGCCGAGGTCGCCCCGCATCGCCGCCCTGATCGAGGGCGCGGAGCCGTCGCCGCCGCTCGCCGAGGCCGGCGAGGCGGAGCTCGTCGTCGTGGTCGGGTTCGGGCGCGTGCCGCAGAAGGTGCCGCAGCGCCTGCCGATCGGGCTCGCGCTCACGCTCGTGGCCGACGACATCAGCCCGACCGATCGCGCGCGGGCCAGCGAGCTCGCGGCGAAGGGGCTCGTGACGTGGGTCAACTACCCGACGCTCGCCCGGGGCAAGGGCGGCCACTCGATTCCGGCCCTGAAGCTGGATGGGCGCTCCCAGCCGATGGAGGAGGCCCTCGACGTCGAGGCGCAGGTGCGCTCGGCCTGGAAGAAGAGCGAGGGGACGATCATCCTGTCGGCCATCACGAGGACCGTCGCCCGTATCGCCGCGGGCGAGGCCGCGCAGGGCGCCACCGAGGCTGCTGCGGAGGACTCCGGCCCGCTGGGCCTGCTCGTCGGCCTGCTCACGAGCGCGACGCTGACCGCGCTCGACACGCCGGACACGCGGGGCTGGTCGACGCTCCCTGCGCGCGTCGCGATCGCGCGCACCCGCGTCCGCGCGGGCACGCACGACGTTGTCGTGAGCGCCCGGGGCGAGGTGCGGCGCGCCCGGGTGAGCGTGGCCGCCGGCGGATGGGCTTTCGTCCCGGTGATGGTGCTCCGCTGACGGACAAAGGAGCGGACGGGAAGGGTTGCGGGCGCTTCCCTCCCGCGGCAGTCTCCGCGCCGATGCGTAGCCTTGCTCTCCGCGCCATGCTGGTCCGCGCGCTCACGGCGTGCTCTCCCCTCGCGCTCCTCTGCGCGACCGCCTGCGGGACGCTGGCCACCTCGCCGTCCTGGGTCGGCGGCGGGCTCGCGGTCTCCGCCCCGATCCGGGCGGCCGAGGAGGACGCGGCGATCGAGCGGGAGCAGGCGCTCGTGGCGAGTCAGCCGAAACAGATCGGCGCGCGGCACCTCCTCGTCATGCACGACGGCTCGAAGAGCAAGCCCGAGGGCATCCGTCGTACGCGCGAGGAGGCGCGCGCGCGCGCCCAGGAGGCGCTCCTCAAGATCCGCGGCGGGGCGAGCTTCGAGGACGCGGTCGCGGGGTACAGCGACGAGCCTGGCGCCAAGGAGCGCAGCGGGGACCTCGGGGTGTTCGAGCGCGGCATGATGGTCAAGGGCTTCTCCGACGTCGCCTTTGCCTTGAGGGTCGGCGAGGTGAGCGAGGTCGTCGAGACCCCGTTCGGATTCCACATCATCAAGCGCACCGAGTAGCGCCGGCCGCGGGCTCGACGCCTCCGTCCGAGTCGCCTAGCGTGGCCTCCATGACGAGGACCGTCCGCGCTGCGCTGACCGCCGAGCACCGCCGCCTCGAAGAGGAGCGCGAGCGCCTCCTGCGCTGGAAGCACTGGGGCCCGTACCTGTCGGAGCGCGCCTGGGGGACGGTGCGCGAGGACTACAGCGCGAACGGGGACGCCTGGGCGCATTTCCCTCACGACCACGCCCGGAGCCGCGCCTACCGCTGGAACGAGGACGGGCTCGGCGGCATCTGCGACCGACACCAGATCTTGTGTCTCGCCGTCGCCGTCTGGAACGAGAAGGATCCGATCTTGAAGGAGCGGGCCTTCGGTCTGACCGGGCCGGAAGGCAACCACGGCGAGGACGTCAAGGAGATCTACTACTACGAGGACGCGACGCCGACCTCCAGCTACCTGCGCTACCTCTACCGGTACCCGCAGCGGCGGTTCCCTTACGACGCGCTCGGCGCCGCCGCGCGCGAGCGCGGCCTGTCGGAGAGCGAGGTCGATCTCCCCGAGCTCGGCGCCTTCGACGGCGATCGTTACTTCGACGTGATCGTCGAGTACGCGAAGCGGAGCCCGAACGACATCCTCATGGTCATCACGGTGGTGAACCGCGGCCCGGAGGCCGCGCCGATTCACGTGCTGCCGCACCTCTGGTTCCGCAACACGTGGTCCTGGAGCGAGCCTCCCGGCCCGGTCCCGGAGATCCGGGCCATGAAGACGGGCCCTGGCCACGTGATGCTGCGAGCGGCGCACCCCGAGCACGACGCGCATCACCTCTACATCGAGGGCAGTCCGGAGCTGCTCTTCACCAACAACGAGACGAACCACGAGCGGCTTCACGGCACCCCCTCGCGAACGCCGTACGTCAAGGACGCGTTCCATCACCGGGTCATCGACGCCGATGAGGCGCGGGTGAACGCCGAGCTGCGCGGCACCAAGGCCGCGAGCTGGCACCGCCTCGAGGTGCCGGCCGGCGAGCGCAGGCGCATCCTGCTCCGGCTTGTCCCGGATCCGGTGGAGAGGCCCTTCGAGGGCGCGGACGAGCTCCTGGAGGCGCGTCGCAAGGAGGCGGACGAGTACTATCTCGCCGTCCAGGGCCCTGGTCTGTCCGAGGATCGCCGGGCCATCCAGCGGCAGGCGGCGGCGGGGTTGTTCTGGACGATGCAGTTCTATCACTTCGACGTCGACACCTGGCTCCGCGGCGACGTGGAGGCGCCGCCGCCCGACCGGCGCTGGGGCCGCAACAGCCAGTGGCGGCACGTCGCCGTCGCCGACGTCATCTCCATGCCGGACAAGTGGGAGTACCCCTGGTTCGCGGCCTGGGATCTCGCCTTCCATGCGCTCGCGCTGGCCCCGCTCGACATCGATCTCGCGAAGGCCCAGCTGAAGATGATGGTCAAGGAGTGGTACCAGCATCCGAACGGGCAGCTGCCTGCTTACGAGTGGGAGTTCTCGGATCTGAACCCTCCGGTGCACGCCTGGGCGACCTACCAGCTCTACAAGATCGAGCGGAAGCAGCGGGGCCGGGGCGATCGAGTGTTCCTCGAGCGGGTGTTCCACAAGCTCCTCATCAACTTCGCCTGGTGGGTCAACAAGCGCGACGCCGAGGGGCACAACGTGTTCGAGGGCGGGTTCCTCGGCCTCGACAACATCTCCCTCTTCGATCGCAGCGAGCGGCTCGCGCCCGGGATGCGCCTTGAGCAGGCGGACGCCACCGCGTGGATGGCGATGTACTGCCTCGACCTCATGCGCATCGCGCTGGAGCTCGCGCTGGAGAACTCCGCGTACGAGGATCTCGCCAGCAAGTTCTTCGAGCACTTCCTTCGGATCGCGCACGCGCTCCACCATGCGGAAGGCGACCGGCTGCCGCTCTGGTCCGAGGAGGACGGCTTCTACTTTGACATCCTCACCGCCGGCGGAAAGCCGCGGCACGTGAAGATCCGGTCGGCCGTGGGCCTCATCCCGCTCTGCGCCGTGCACGTGATCACGCCGGAGATCTACGGCAAGCTCGCGAACTTCCGGCGCCGCACCGAGTGGTTCCTGCGCAAGAACCCCGCGCTGGCCGAGGCGATCACGGTGCGTCCGGACGGGCGGCAGGTGCTCTCTGCGGTGACGCCTGGGCGACTCGAGCGGGTGCTCGCGCACCTGTTCGACGAGGACAAGTTCCTCTCGCCCTTCGGCCCGCGCTCGCTCTCGAAGGAGCACGCGGCCGCGCCCGTCTCGCTCGGGCTGGAGGAGCCCTGCGATGCGCAGTACACGGTCGGCTACGAGCCGGGCGAGTCGATCACGCGCATGAAGGGCGGCAACTCCAACTGGCGCGGCCCGATCTGGTTCCCGCTCGGCTATCTTCTCTACCGCTCGCTGCTCCGGCTCGATCACGGCTTCGGCGACGTGCTCACGATCCCCCCGCTCGACGGCCACGGTCCTCGCACGCTCCGCGACGGCGCGCACGAGCTCGCGCGCCGGCTGATCGCGATCTTCGAGCGCGATCGCGAGGGGCGCCGCCCGGTTTACGGCGAGCACCCGCTCTTCCAGCGCGATCCTCGCTTCCAGGATCGCCTGTTCTTCTTCGAGTACTTTCACGGCGACACCGGCGCCGGGCTCGGCGCCTCGCACCAGACTGGCTGGACCGCCCTCGTGGGCGACCTGATCCTCCGCGCGGGCCGGCACAACCTCCCCCATTCGTAGTGCGCCACACACGATATTCGGCTCAATGCCGATTCGCGATCGATCCGTGCTAGGAGGGCGCCTGTGTCGCTGGCGTTCGGCGTCTTGCTCCTCGCGCTGGCCGTCATGCTGGGCGGCATGGCGGCGCTGTTCCGTCATCGGAGCGAGCGCGCGATGTCTGCCCTACGGACGTTCGCCCTCGTCGGGGCGGCGTCGATTGCGCTGCTCCACCTGCTGCCGGAGGCGCTCGGCGAGATCGGCTGGCTTGCGCTGATCGCGGCGGTGGCGGGCTTCCTGGCGCCGGCGGTGCTGGAGCGGCTCGTGATCGGGGAGGCTGGTGCCCACCGGACGCCGACGACCGCGCTTGCGATGGGATATGCTGCCGTGCTTGCGCATCAGTTCGGCGAGGGTGCGGCGGTGGCGTCGCTCTCCCGGGTGGGTCAGCTGACGCTGCCTGTCGTGCTTGCGCTTGCGGCGCACACGGTGCCGCTCGCCATGGTGGTGGCGATCCAGGTCCTCGAGGTGAGGGCTGGAACTGGCGGCAAGGGCGCCATGAGCGCAGCGCTCGCGGGCATCGCGCTCGCCACGGTGATCGGCGCCTTTGCGACGCGGCTCGTCGATGTGGAGCGCCTCGAAGCGGTCGAGCCCTGGCTTCTTTCTGCCGTGGCGGGCCTCCTCTTGCATGCCCTCTCGCACGAGGCGGTCGCCAGCGGCCCTGCGACGACGGTGAGCCGGGCCGGCGAGGCCCTGGGCGGCCTGCTCGGCCTGGTGCTCGCCACGATCGGGATCGACGAGGAGGAGTGGGTCCAGCGGATCCCATTTCAGCTCCAGATCGCCGCCCTTGTCGTGCTCGCAGGGCTCATTCTCCTGCGCAGCTACGGCCCGAGGCGAGCCACCGAGCGCCCGCACTGAACCTCACCTAGCGAGGGCAGCCGCGCCATCCGCAGCGGCACGACGCTACCCCTTCGCCGGTTGATCCGAGCTCCCGGCTTCCAGATGTCCTATCGGGGCTCCGCACGATTCCACCTTGACGGACGGTAGGCTCCCGGAGGG
>JAICEP010000106.1 GCA_025924095.1 Sorangium sp. | reverse complement strand
CGTGCGTGCGCAGGCGCCCCGGGCGCGCGGCGTGCGCAGGCGCCCCCGGCGCGCGGCGTGCGCCCGCGGGGGCGGGACACCTCGCGGAAGAGCGCCTCAGCGCCGCGGACAGGCAACCGTGAGCGCCCCGGGGGGGGCCTCCCGGGCGCGACCGCTCACGCGGGAGCGAGCGGGGCGTGGAGGCGCGTGCCCGGCACGACGATGCCCCCGCGGTCGCCGGGGGTGAGCGAGCCGAAGCGCTCGCGGAACACCGGCGGCAGCGGCCGCGCGCCGGGCGGAGCGAGCCAGAGGCGGAGCAGGTGCCGCCGGCGATCCGGCTCGGGCCAGTCCTCGAACGCCGTGCGATCGTGGAGCAGCGTGTGGTTGTGCACGAGCTGGATGTCGCCCGGGCGGAGCTCCATGGTCATGTGGAGTGCCGGGTCGCCGGCGAGGGCATCGAACAGGTCGAGCGCCTCGACCTGCCGCGCCGTGAGCGGCGGGACGTCGGCAAAGCGGCGCGCCGACTCGATGTACTGCCGCTGGTAGACGGCGGACAGGAGCTGGGTGTGCCAGCTCAGCACCGGGATGCGGAAATAAGGCCGCTCGCCCGCCGGCACCTCGCCCCGGCGATCGGTCTCGAGCGGCGCGAACAGCGCCTCGGCCAGGTCCGGGCGCGCCCGCCGCATCTCGTTGTACAGCGTGACCGAGCTGACCAGCGCCGAGAGCCCGCCCGCCCTGGCGGTCCGGAGGCAGAGCAGCGCCACGACATCGCACGAGTCGGTGTGGAAGGTCTGCCGCTCGCGCGTCTGGTAGATGCGCACGCTCGGGTCGTGGCTCGACAGGCCGAGGTCCTTCACGTGGCCGAGCACGTGCCCTCGCGCGTTCTGCGACCGCGCGCTCCCCAGGTGGCTGCCGATGCCGAGGAACGCGATCGCGGCCGCGCGGAGGTCGCCGCGGTCGAGCCAGGCGCCGCGCAGCCCGCGGAGGACGGCGAAGCCGCGGCCGTCGAGCACCTCCGCGAGCACGCCGCGGAGGCGCGCGGCGAGCGACGGCAGCGGGAAGGCCTCGCTGCGCATCCGCGCCGGGTCTTCGCCCGTCTCGGCGAAGCGCCGGACGGCGGCCTCGACCTCCTCGAGCTCTGCCCGCGTGAGGTGCTCGATCCAGCCGTCGCTCTGCGCCATCGCAGGGCCGTACCAGGCCGAGGGGCCGGCGATCTGCGCCGGGATCTGCGAGAGGTCGGTGCTCGGTGCGGTCTCTTCGGAGCTCATCGTCTGGACCAGAGTGAGGATTTGAACCGTCGAGGCGCGAGGAACGCCAGGGGAGGGAATTGTAGATGAATTGTAGAGGAAGAGATGAACAGAGTCGAAGGCGCCAGTCACGGAAGGAGCGCCCTCTCTGCTCTCTCTTGACGCTCTTGGCGCTCTTGGCGCTCTTGGCGGTTCGAATTCCTCTTGTCTCGTCTGCAGAGCGCTCAGGATGCGCTCGTCCTTGACGCGCGGCGCGCGCGCAGCGCGGCGTCGGCGCTGAACACGGCGAGCCCGGTCCAGATGCAGGCGAAGCTCACGGCCTGGGTGGCCGTGAACGGCTCGCCATAGACCAGCACGGCGAGCAGGAACTGACCGCTCGGCGCGAGGTACTGGAGGAAGCCGAGGGTGGTCAGCGACAGGCGGCGCGCCGCGTTCGTGAACCAGATGAGCGGCAGCGCGGTGATGATGCCAGTCGCGGCGAGGAGGACGTGCGTCCGCAGATCGGTCTGGCCCAGGGCGCCCGAGCCGTCGGCGTGGAGAGTGGCCAGGTAGGCTGCGCCGAGCGGGGCGACGAACAAGGTCTCCAGGGTGGAGCCAGGGAGCGCGTTGACGGCGACGACCTTCCGCAGCAGGCCGTAAACACCGAACGTCCCGGCCAGGGCCAGCGCGATCCAGGGGACCGAGCCGGCGCGCGCGGCGAGGTACACGACGCCCGAGGCGGCGAGGCCCAGCGCGAGCCACTGGGCGGGCCGCGGCCGCTCGCGCAGGAAGAGCATGCCGAGGAGCACACTGAGCAGCGGGTTGATGAAGTAGCCGAGGCTGGCGTCGAGCAGGCGCCCCACCGCGACGGCGTAGATGAAGAGGACCCAGTTCGCCGAGACGAGCGCCCCGGTCGCCGCCATGGAGGCGACGACGCGCCGGTCGCGCAGCGCCGCGCCGAGCGCGCCGAGCTGCCCCGTGGCCAGCGTGAGCGCGGCGAACGAGAGCAGGCTCCACACGGTGCGGTGGGCCAGGATCTCGAACGCGCCAACATGACGGAGCTGCTTCCAGAAGACGGGAACGATGCCCCACGCGCTGTAGGCCGCGACGCCGTAGACGACGCCCCACGCCGCTTCTGGGCGGCTCTCCGGGGCGTTCTCGGGCGTGCGCATGAACGGTTGTGCTCTCCGAGGCGCGATGCCCGCGGCCCGGCGCAGCCGCCACGCGGCGCCGCTCGCGTGACGGCGGCGGCGAACATGTCCAAGTTACTCGCGAATTTCAAGCGTCTTCTTCGGGCGGGTCCGCGGCGCGACTCGTCTTTTTCCCGCTCGATACCAGCGCAGGCATCCCGCCGGTGGGTGACCGCCTCGCGGCCTGATAGGATCGCGGGCGTAGCCGTGAATGACCGTCGCGACACCCTCGTATCCATCCCTCATGAGGACATCCAGAGCGCCGAGGATCGCTCGTGGACCGAGCGGCTCCTCGGCTGGCTGGTGCTGCCCGAGCTCACCGCGGCCGAGCGGGACGAGATCGCGACGACCCTGGAGCGTGTCGAGGACCCCCGCGCGGAGGCGCGGTTGACGTGCATCGTGGAGGCGCGTGTGCTCCCCGAGGCGGCGCGCGAGATCGCGGGCGCGATCCTGAGGAGCGCCGGGAATCCTCCGGGCGGCGCCCGGCTCAGGGCCGCCTGGGCGGGGGGCGACGCCGTGCTTCGCCGTCACGCGCTGCTCCTCATGGGACGCGCCGAGGCGGACATCGTCGAGCCGGTTGCCCGGGACCCCGCGCACCCGCTTCACAAGGAGGCTATCGAGGCCCTCGCGTTCGACTTCTCGGAGCCGCGCTTCCAGGCGCTGAAGATCGCCGCCCTCGAGCACCCCGACGCGGACGTCCGCAAGGTCGCCGCCGACGCACTGCTCTGGGACGAGCCCGTCGCGGCCGAGGCGCCGCTCCTCCGCGCCGCGGCGGATCCAGCGGTCGACGTCGCCATCGCTGCGCTGGACACGCTCCGTTACTATCCGAGCCAGCGCTGCCTCCGCGCGGTTACCGCGCTCTGCGAGCACCCTGACGAGAGGGTTCGCGCCGCGGCAGGTCGCTGTGCCTTCGAGATCCGCGAGGACAGGTTTCGGTGGGCGCTCGACCGCGCCGACCCGGCCGAGCGGCGCCGTCTCCTCGCATGGATGGATCCGATCCGGCATCTCCTTGGCATCCCGGAGGACGATGCCGTACCCCGGGCCGACGACCCCGCTACGCACGCGCGGATCTACCCGCCCGGTGGTGACCGCGGGTCGGACGGAGATCTGGAGACGGCCGAGCTCGTTGCGCTCTATGCCGATCTCGACGGCTGCTGGGCGGACAGGAAGAGTCGGTTCTCGGAACGCTTCCGAGCAGAGCGTTATGCTGCGGACCGCGGCGTCTTGACGGCGTTCCTGGTGGGACACCCCGATCCCTGGATCCGCGAGCGGTCCGCGGCGCTCCTCGCCGCGTGGGGCGAGCACGGGGCCCTCCTCGGGCTCACCCACGACCCTGCTTCTCACGTCAAGAAGAGCGCGATGTACTGGCTCGGTCAGCTCTCGGCGAACCGGGCCCTGGCAGCTCCCGCCTGGGAGCACCTCGGCGAGCTCGGGACGACGGGCACACACGCCCTCGAGACCCTGAACACGTACGTCGCTCATGCACGGAAGGAGGATTCGATCCCTCGGCTCCTCACGCTTGCCCGCAGCGATGGACGCGAGCCGGTCCGTTCCGGTGCCGTCGATGCGCTCGCCAAGCTCGGCGCTCGCGCCGAGATCGAGGCGCTGCTCCCCCTGCTCGCCGAGCCGCCGCAGGTGACGTGGGGGACTCACCTCGCGCTCCTGGAAGCATGCAGGCCCCTCGGTCTCCACCCCGGACGGTGCGACGCGCTCCGCGCGGTCGACAACATCGATGTTCAGATCGCGCTCGTGCGCATGATGGCGGCGTGATCGGCCGCTGACTAGCTCGCTAAGGAGAGCCCTGAACATTCGAGCTGCTGCTTGTTCGATGACCAACATCGGAAGGGGTTGACAGAGGACGATTCCTGCGATTTCCTCTTCATGAGGCAGAGGAAGCGCGTGGACCACTCGAGCGTCGACCTCCATCCGGGCGTCGTGTTTCACAGGCGCTACCGCGTCGTGCGCCGTATCAAGGCGGGCAACATGGGCGCGATCTACGAGGTCGTGGATGATAAAACTCGGAGCCGCCGCGCTCTGAAGGTCATGCTCCCGGAGCTCGTCGAGCACCCTGATCTGCGGAGCCGTTTCGAGCTCGAAGCTCAGGTGCCGCGGGAGCTCCTGGTGCGGCCGTGGGGAGACGTCGCCGCGGTGGCGCGCGAGCTCGGGAGAGATCGCGCCCAGGTGCACCGGTGGCTCAGGCGGTACAACACGAACATCGACGAGCTCCGCTGACCGCCTAGTCCGGGAGGCGCGCCGCGGCCGGGATCCAGGCGATATTGGACGGCGCGGCGCTGGCCTCCAAGGATAGTCCTGCATGCCCGCTCGTGCGCTCGCCCGGGGCCCGCCGTGCTCGCGGCCGCCACCGCGCAGCGCGTGCGCGTCGCTCGAGCCCCGCGCTCGCCGGCTCGATGGGGGCAGGCCCCGCGCGCGCAGGGCCGCCCGATCGCGGGCAACACCGCGCTTCCCGTCCTCCCGAGGAGAGCGGCCGCGCTCGCCGCCGCGCCGCGAGATCCGCGTGGCACCCGCGTTGCTGGGCGCGGAGCGCGGCGCCGGGATCTGCGCCGAGCACAGCGAGGTAGGAATGCGAAGTATCTACTCTGTGGCAGGGCTATGCGCAGTGATGATGGTCGCGTGCATGGACAACACGACCGACGAGACAGAGCCTGGAGAAGTAGGGCCGGGAGAGGCCCAGCCTGAAAAGATGGGATTCGTCGCCGTCCAGTGGGCGATCGAGGACAAGACCGACGCTTCTCAGTGCAAGGCGTACGGCGCGAACGCGGTCGAGCTGATGCTCATCAACACGGAGAACAACCACGTCACCAGGCAGGTGGTCCCGTGCGAGCGGTTCGACGCGAGCATCCATGTCACCGCCGATGACTACGTCGGAACGATCACGCTCATCGACGAGAACGGAAGGCCGGTCAGCGAACCGCTGCCCCTGGGGCCGTTCGAGGTCTCCGGGGCCGAGACGACGACGCGCCGGATCAGCTTCCCCGCCGCCGAGGGGCAGGGCGACACCGAGGGGCAGCGAGACAGGCAGCGACCGCGCGACCGGCATCGACGGTAGCACGCGGGTGGGCCGGGTCGCCCGCGCGACCCCCGAGCGAGCCCGAACGCGGGCTCGCCGCCGCGGCATCCCCAGTCCCCACGCCAGAGCCGCCGCGGCATTCCCACGCCAGGGAGCGCCGACGAGACGCCATCACGGCGACGGCGCTCGGTCCCTCCGCGCCCCCGCGGAGAGCTCCCGCCCCTCGACAAGCTTCAGGAGCTTCTCCTTCGTGGTCAGCCCCACGTGGCGCGCCACCTCCTTGCCGCCGGCGAACGCGACGACCGTCGGGAGCCCGCGGATGCCGAAGCGGCGGGCGAGCGCCGGGCTCCGATCGCCGTCGACCGCCACCACCTTCAGGCGACCTGCGCCCTCCTCCGCCAGCCGGTGCAAGATCGGCGCGAGCGCGCGGCACGGCGGGCACCACTGCGCCGTGAAATCGACGAGGACGGGCACCCCGGCCTCCAGCACCTCGGCATCGAAGTCGAGCTCGTTGATCTCGTGGACAGGATTCATGGACATCGCGTGAGCCTCCATGCCTCCCCAGGTCTCGAGACCGGCCTCCATTACAGCGCTCGCCGGTGTAATGTGGGCGCGGCTCGAGACCTGACCTCCGTAGACCATGGAAGCCATCAAGGACGCGGACGACATCCTGGGGCACGTGTCGCACCTTGTGCGCTCGGAGCGTTCGGCGCTCGCGGCGCTGGCGCGCGCGGAGGGGGTGACGCCCGAGGACGCTGTCGACTGCGTGCAGGAGGGCCTCTGCACGCTGCTCACCGTCGCGCAGCAGGGCGCGCTCCCGGACGACGCCGGCGCGTGGGGGGGCGTGCTCGCCGGGATGGTGCGGAACGCCGCGCGCAACCGGCGCCGCCGTCACTTCCGCGCCCGGCCGCACGAGGACGTCGACGCGCACCCGGAGGCCGCGGGGGAGGTCCCGGCGACCGACGAGGCGATCGCGCGCGCGGAGGAGCACGTCCGCCTGCGCGCGTGCGTCGAGGAGCTCTGCGAGATCCAGAAGGCGGTCGTGACCCTGCGCATGCTCGAGGAGCAACCGGGGGAGGACGTGGCGCGCGCGCTCGGCATCTCGGCCGGCCACGTCGCGGTCCTCCTGCACCGCGCCAAGGTCGCGCTGCGCGCCTGCATGACGACGCCGTCCTGAACGCGCGCGGCGCGGACGCGCTCGGGTCTGCTATGTCTCGGGCGAGACGCCATGAGCACCCCTTCGCCTGCCTTGCGCATCCTTGCACCTGACGAGCCGCCTGCGTTCGAGGTGGTGAATCCCCAGGGTCGATCCAGCGCCGTCCTGCTCTGCGACCACGCCTCCAACGCGGTCCCGCGGAGCCTCCCCGGGCTGGGCATGCACGAGGACGCGCTCTGCCAGCACACCGGCTGGGACATCGGCGCGGCGCGCCTCTCGCGCCGCCTGTCCGCGCTCCTCGACGCGCCGCTCGTGCTCTCCGGCTACTCCCGCCTGGTCATCGACTGCAACCGGCCGCTGGGCTCGCCGACCTCCATCCCCGAGATCAGCTGCGGCGTGCCCATCCCCGGCAACGTGATCGACGCCGCGGAGGCCATGGCGCGCGCCGACGCCTGCTTCTGGCCCTACCACCACGCGATCACCGCGCTCCTCGACGAGCGGCGGGACCGCCGCAAGAGCACGGCGATCCTCAGCCTCCACAGCTTCACGCCGTCGATGCCCGGCGAGGACCGGCCCTGGCACGCGGCCATCCTCTACGGCCGCGACCGGCGGCTCGCCGCGCTGTTCCTCGAGGCGATGCGCCGCGAGCCCGGGCTCTGCGTCGGCGACAACGAGCCCTACTACGTGACCGATGGAGGCGATTACGGGATCCCCGTGCACGGCGAGGGCCGCGGCCTGCCGTGCGTGCTCCTCGAGATCCGCCAGGACGGCCTGCTCAGCGACGAAGGCGTGGAGGCCTGGGCGCAGCGCCTGGCCGCGATCTACCGGGAGATCGAGGCCGACCTCTTCCCCGGGGCCGGCAGCGCGTGACGCCCGGCGCGCGCGGGGGGCCGCCGCCGCGGGGACGCGAACTGCGCTCCAGGGGACGCTGGCAAGAAAGGAACAGGCCGCCGCGGCGTCAGGAGATGAGGCTCCCTGGGCTCCGCTGACGCCCGGCCTCGCTCAGGCCAGCGTGGCGGAGCTGCGGCGTAGGACCAAGGTCCCATGGCGCGGAGGGGCGTCGTGACCCCACCCTGGCCGGGACATGATCCCCGAGAGGCAAGTCCTGGACGTGGTGGCGGTCGCGTCGTCGGCGGGCCGAGAGCGCCCCTCCCCGGCGAGGCGCGAGATCGGGATCCCGGCCGTCGACCTTGTCGTGCTCATCGATTCCAGCGACGCGATGAAGGAGCTGGCAGACACGCTCAGCAAGGTGGTCGGCGCGGCCATCAGCGCCGCCAGGCTGAAGCACCCGGTGAACCTCCGCGTCACGTACCTGGGCATCGAAGCCGCGTTTCCCTCTACCGTCTTCATGATCTCGGCGCGCGGCTACCTGACCGTGGCGCGCAGGGTCGATGAAGCGTTGCTCACGAGCCGACCCCGGGGGCCATGGAGTGGCGCGTCGGAGGGGCAATCCGCCGGCGTCGAGGGGAGCGCGGGGCGCGTCCTCGTCGACATCGTGGCCCACTTCGACTGGCGATCCGGGGCCACCCGCAACGTGCTCTTCCTCGGCGATGGGCCGCTCGATGGAGTCCGCTCCCTCACGCCTGCAGGGCAGGACGAGGACCGCGGGGCCGCGGGCCGTGTCATCGAGGCCGCCCGGCAGATGGGAGCCCGCGTGCACATGTGCCCGCGCCTCGGCCGGTCCCGGGGCGACGCGGAGACGCAGGAGAGGCGGCGTACGGGCATCGAGGCAGACTACGCGCGCGTGGCCGTCGAGACGGGCGGTCAGTTCCTCGTCGTGCAGGACAGCCTGGGGGCCTGCCTCACGATGCTCGAGAGCGTGATCGGCGGCAGCACGACGGCCCCGCGCATCACCACGGCGGCGCGCATGCCCAGGTAGACGCAGCGGCGAGCCGAGGATCCCCGGGGCCACGGGCCTCGCGCGCCCCGGGTGGCGCCCGAGCGAGGAGCCGCGACATCGGTTGATGCCCCGCCGCTGGAGGTGTAATTGCCACTGTCAGGACTGCCATGAATCCGAGTAGCCAGCGACTCATCGAGATGCACCTGCAGCACGGCGAGAGCCTGGTGGCCCGATCCGACGGGGGAACGTCCGTCGACTGCGAGCCGCACCCCGATCTGCCGCATCTCTACACCGTCGACGCGGGCAAGCTGGCCCCCGGCGAGCCGTTTCGATACGTGGTGCGCCGCGCCGATGGGACCGAGACCGCGGAGCGTTACTTCGCCCACGCGCTCGACAAGGGCGGGCCTGTGGACGTGTGGGAGGGGATCCGCGCCGTCGACAACGCCTTTTACACGGCCGAGGTCCAGCATCACATCGAGCGCCGCGGGTTCGCGGTGGTCCGAGGCGTCCTGTCCGCGGACGTGGTGAGCACCTTGCGCGCCGTCGTGCACCCCCTCATCGCCGACGTGTGGAGAGAGGACAGGGCCGCCTACCGGGACAAGATCAACCTGGAGAAGGTGCTGCTCGGTGTCCCCTGCTTGCTCCAGGCGCTGGCCGAGAAGCTGGCGCCGCTCCTGCGGAGCATCGTGGGGGACGAGGTGTTCCTCGAGTACGAGCAGGTCATGGCGGTGCGCGCGGGCTCGTCGTACGCCACCCGGCGCCATCGGGACGTCGACGGCGGCAAGGACGGCTTCTCCGAGGCGTCCAGGCGCCACAAGGGCTCCGTCCACCTCTGGATTCCCCTCGTCGATATCGACGAGACGCGGGCGTGCATCTATGTCGATCCGTTCGACGCGCCGGAGCGGTCCATCGAGCTGGAAATGCGGGCCGGCGACGCGCTGTTCCTGCACAACTACGTGTGGCACGGGAGCCGCGCCAACGCCTCCGTGGTGGATCGCGTTTCGTGGCTCCTGAACTTCGCGCCCGCGCCGAGCCACGATGAGACCAACCCGGGCGCTGATCTCAACCTCCAGATCCTGCGCGGCGGGGCGCCCACCGATCTGGGCCCTGACGTGTGCTGCCGGCTGGTCCGGGAGAAGCACACGTTCTTGAACCTCTTCGATGCGTTCTTCACCTACGATCCATCCCTGATGCGGATGGTCCACCCGGACAACAGGCGGGTGAGGACCCCACGCGCGACCGCGAGCCATCCGTCCCGTCACGCGGACGATGAACGGTAAGCGCCTGTGGCGAGCGAGCGCGGCGATCGGGGAAGCGCGCGCTCCTGGTCGAGCATTCATCGGGGACCGGAGACGGTCCTGGCGAACGCGTCACCTCCGCTGCCGCGACGGCGTTCGGTGCTAGGTTCTCGGCATGGTCCTACCCGCCTCCGGAACGCCGCGGCCGCCCGGCCCCCCGCTGATCGCTCCGACGGAGGAGGAGTGGCGCGCGATGACCCCGGCGGAGCGCGAGCGCCTGCTGGTGAGGATCCTCGACGCCCTGTCGGACCCGAAGAGCGCCATGGCCGAAGGGCGGCCCCACCACAAGGCCAAGGGGCGGGCGATCGACATGCTCACCCTGCACTTCGGCTCCACCGGACGCGTCATCTACATGGCGGAGGAGCTGGCGGTCCTGTACCCGGGTGAAGACGTGTTCGTCCCGGATATCCTCGCAGTGCTGGACGTGCCGCAGCCCGAGGACGATCCGCGGATGGCGTGGGTGGTGGCCGACGAGGGCAGGGGGCTGAGCCTGGTGCTGGAGGTCCTGCACCAGGGCGACCGGAACAAAGATCTCGTCGCCAACGTCGAACGGTACGCGCGCCTGGGCATCCCCGAGTACTTCGTCTACGACCGGCTCCGGCAACAGGTCCACGGCCACCGGCTCCCCGGGCCGGATGCCACGCGCTACCAGCGCATCGTGCCGCAGATGGGGCGTCACGCTTCGGCGGTGCTGGGCCTCGACCTGGCGGTCGCCGGCAACCGGCTCCAGTTCTTCCAGGGCATGGCCGAGCTGTTCGGCTCCGCGGACCTGATCGGCCGCCTGAAGGGGATGATGGAGAGCCTCGAGTCGAGGGCCGAGCAGGCGCAGGCCCAGGCCGAGCAGGCGCAGGCCCAGGCCGAGCAGGCCATGGCAGGCCTGCGAGAGGCCCTCCTGGCCGCGCTCGCCATGCGCCGGATCCCGTGCCCGGACGAGGCGCGCGCGCGCCTGCTGGCCTGTCAGGACCCGGCGACGCTGCAGCGCTGGCTGCTGCGGGCGATGAGCGCCGACTCCCTCGAACAGATCCTCGCCGAATAGCGAAGAAGAGCTCCTCGCCGACGAGCGAAGCCCCGCGGCTCGTTGACGTCCGGGGACCCCGCGCTCGCCTCGGCGCTGCCCTCACCCGGATGCCGGCTGCTCGCCGGGCGCGGCCAGCCGCGCGCCGAGCTCGTGGAGCCGGAACTCCTCGGCCAGCCCGCGCACCTCCCGGAGCCACGGCGCGAGCCGCGGGTCCTCCGCTTCGAGCGCGGCGAGCCGCTGCACGAGATCCTGGAGGCGACCCCGCTCGACGAGCTCGGCGAGCCGCGCGAGCTCCTCCGGGGACGGCGGCACCACCGGTGCACGCGGCGGCGCGCCGTCGCCGTCGTCCACGCTGCGCGCGCCCTCGGGCGCCGCGCGGACCCAGGTGAGCGCGAGGCGGCGCTCCAGGTGCTCGATCAGGGCGCCGAGCTCGATCGGCTTCGGGAGGAAGCCGTCGCAGCCGGCGGCCGCGCTGCGCGCGCGCTCGGGCGCCTCGACGCTGGCCGACGTGGCCAGGATGGGCACGCCCGAAAGCCCGGGGAGCCGGCGGATGCGGCGCGCGGCCTCGTCGCCGCCGAGATCGGGCATGCGGAGATCCATCAGCACGAGGTCCGGCCTGCGCCCGGCCGCGAGCGCGACGGCCGCCTCCCCGCCTGCGGCCTCGACGACCTCGAAGCCGAGCGGGGCGAGCGCGTCCCGCAGGAAGGCACGGTTGTCCTCGTGGTCGTCGACGACGAGGATCGCCCGGCGCGCGCCCTCGTAGCCCGCGATCGCCTCCCCCCCGCGCCGCTCGCCGGACGGCGATTCGCCGGCGAGCACGGGGAGATCGAGCGCCACGGTGAAGGTGCTGCCCTCGCCGGGCGCGCTCTCCACGTCGACGCGGCCGCCCATCCGGTCGACGATGCGGCGCGTGATCGCGAGCCCCAGGCCCGCGCCCTCGCCGTGCGCGCGCCGCTCGCCGGCCTGCTCGAACGGCTCGAAGATGCGCGCGAGATCCGCCGGCGCGATGCCGGGGCCGGTGTCCTCGACGCGGAAGAGGACGCCGCCGCGCGCGCGCCCGTCGCGCGGCGCGACCCGGAAGGTCACCCGCCCGGCGCGGGTGAACTTGATGGCATTGCCGAGCAGGTTGAGGAGCACCTGCGTGAGCCGCTTCTCGTCGACCCGGACCCACGCCGGCGTGCCCTCCGCCACCTCGAGCTCGAACCCGAGCCCCCGCTGCGCCGCCCGCACCTTGCACACCTCCGCGACCGTCCGCGCGAGCGACGGCAGGTGGACATCTTCCGGCGCGAGATCCAGCCGGCCGGCCTCGATGCGGGCGAGATCGAGGACATCGTCGATCAGCGCAAGCAGGTGCTCGCCCGACCGGCGCACCACGTTGGCGCTTTGCCGATCCTCCGGGGCGAGCCGCCCGGAGCGCTGGAGGAGCTGCGCGTACCCGAGGATGCCGGTGAGCGGCGTGCGCAGCTCGTGGCTGACGCTCGCGAGGAAGGTGGTCTTCGCCTGGCTCGCGGCGTCCGCGGCGTCCTTGGCGGCCTGGAGCTCGGCGGTGCGCTGCTCCACGAGGAGCTCGAGCTCGCGCGTGCGCCTCCGGAGCGCCCGGAGCCGCAGGCGCACGCCGCCGTAGGCGAGCCCGGACAGCGCCGCCGCGTAGCCGAGGTAAGCCCAGGCGGTGCGCCACGGCGCGGGCCGGACGCGGAAGGCGACCGTCGCCGGGCCGGCGACGTTGCCGGCGTGGTCGCGGCCCCAGACCTGGAAGGTGTACGGGCCGGGCGCGAGGTTCGTGTAGCGCGCGCTCGAGTCCGCGCTCCACGCGCCCGGCGATGCGTCGAAGCCGACGAGCTGGCTGCGGTAGCGCGTGCTGCGCTCGTGGAAGAGGCTCAGGAGCGCGTACTCGAACGAGACGGTGTTCTCGTCCCAGGCGAGTGACGCGCCCGGCGAGAGGGCGAGCGCGCCGCGCGCACGTTGAGCGCGCGCGTCGAGCGCGAGCGGCTTGGGCGCGACGTCCGGGACCTCCTCGGCCGGATCGAGCACCGCCACCCCGCCGGTCGTGCCCGCCCAGACGCGGCCCCGGCTGTCGATGAACGAGCCGTTCTGGTTGCACTCGTTGCTCGGCAGCCCGTCGTCGGTGGTGAAGGTGTAGGCGGCGAGCTCGGCGGGGTCGTCGGGCGTCGGGGCGCGCGGGGTGAAGCGGGTGACGCCGCGGTCGGTGAAGGCGTAGATCCGGCCCTGCGCGTCCGCGCGCACGCCGTAGACGATGCTGTCCGGCAGCGCCGGCCGGGTCCGCTCGTTCAGCGGCTCGAGCCACGCCTCCGCGTCGAGGTCGTAGCGCGAGATCCCGCCCTGGGTGCCGATCCAGAGCACCCGCGCGCCGCGCGCGTCCCGGATCTCGGTGAGCGCGGCGACCGCGTCCGAGGCGAGCGGCGCGTCCGCGGCCGTGTAGCTCCGCCACTGCCCGTCCGTGAGCCGCGATAGCCCCCTCATGGTGCCGAACCAGGTGGAGATCTTCCCGCCCGGGGCCGCGGTCTCGAGGACGCCGGTCACGTGATCGTCCGCGAGGGGCACCTGTGCCTTCGTGAAGACCTGCCACGCGCCGTCCGCGTCCAGGCGCGCGGCCCCGGTGTCCGTCGCGATCCAGAGCGAGCGCCCGTCCAGGGACTCCGACAGCGCCTGGACGCCGACGCCGGGGAGAGGGGAGCTCTGCTTCGTGTACGTGGTGAGCTGCCCGCCTGCCCAGCGATGGAGCCCGGCGACGCCGAGCCAGACCACCCCGGGCTCGCGCGTCGACGGCAGGAGGAAGGTCACCAGGTCGCCGAGCTTGCCGGCGAGCCCGGGGGCGTCGATCGGCGCGAAGCCTTGCCCCGAGGACCGCACCACCGTGTCGTTCACGGCCACCCAGAGCTCGGGCGGGCCGCCCTCGGCTCCCGGCGCGCGCACCTCGGCGATGGAGCCGATGGTGCCGGACAGGCCCGCGTTCCGCTGCGTGAACCCCACCCACCCGTCGTGCCGCAGGCGCGCGAGGCCGCCGGCGTTCGTGCCGATCCAGAGCGTGCGGCCGCCGTGCGCCTCGCCGGTCGCCGCGAGCGCCATCACGTGGTCGTCCGGCAGCGTGGAGCTCTCCTTGGTCAGCGCCGTCCAGGTCCCGCCCTGCAGCCGCGCGAGGCCGCCGCCGTAGGTGCCG
>JAICEP010000105.1 GCA_025924095.1 Sorangium sp. | reverse complement strand
GCTCCGGCTCGACGCGAACGCGCTCGTCCACCACCGCCTGGGCGCGCTGGTGACGGGCTCCGGCGCCGAGCTCGTGGCGACGCGCAGCCTCATCGCCGCCCCGCCCGAGGGGGCGCTGGAGGCTGGCGACGTGATCGTGGAGCAGGGCGCTCGCGCGACGCTCGAGTCCAGCGTGCTGTCCGGCGCGTGTGACGCGCAGCTCGTGGTCGCGGACGCCGGCACGGCGGTCGAGGTGTCCGGGACCCTCTTTCAGGGCGCGGCCGCCGCGGAGGAGGGCCGCCTCGGGTACGCCATCGAGCAGCGGGGCGGAGCGCTCTCGCTGTCGTCGAGCCTCGTGCGTCAGGCCGGCGACGCGGGCGTGTTCGTGTCGGGCGGGACGTTCTCGGCCAGGGGCGTGGTCATCGCGGGCACGCGCGCGCGCCCGATCCACCGGGATCGCGCCGCCGGCGTGGTGGTGCAGGGCGCGCGGGCCACGCTGGCATCGACGTATGTGCTGGAGGCCCATGTCGCCGGCGTGAGCGCGTCCCGGGGCGCGGAGCTCGAGCTCACGGACAGCCTCATCGAGCGCGCGCTGTCGGAGGAGCGCGACGGCACCGGCGGCGTCGGCCTGCTGAGCGCCGGGGCGGCGGGGGTCGTCGTCCGGAGGTCGGCGGTGCTGGAGAGCCGCGTAGCGGGCGTGCTGCTGCTCGCGTCGCCGAGCACGGTGGAGGACACGGTCATCCGGGGCGTCGAGAGCGGGACGTTCTCCTCCTCGAACGCCGACGGGCAGGAGGAATCGGTACCGGACATTGGCGACGGCCTCCTCGTCCTCCGCTCGGCGGCGCAGGTGAGCTCGGTGCAGGCGGAGGGCTGCGCGCGCGCCGGGCTGCTCTTCAGCGACAGCCACGGCGCGCTCGCGCACTCTCGCTCCACGGGCAACCGGTTCGGCCTGGTCCTGCAGGGCGCGCGGGCGCCGAAGCTCTCGCAGGACAACACCTTCGAGGGCAACCAGGAGAGCGATCGTGTCACCGCCGGCGCTCTCCCCGTCCCGAGCAGCGCCGCGCCCGCCCCGTGACGCGCCCCCGCCGTGTGACTAAAGCGAGAAAAATTGCCGGATTTTGCCGAGGAGCGCGGTCGTCTTGGCCTCCTCCGCGCCGGCGCGGGCGCGGCGCACCGACACGTTCTCGTCGAGCGCTGACTGGCGCGCGACCAGCACCTCGGTGATCTTCTCGGCGAGGCCCGGCGCCGCCGCCAGGATCTCGTGGAAAGCCTCCTTGTCGACCTTCACGAGCTCGCAATCGCTCACCGCCTGGATGGTCGCGCTGCGTCGCTCCCCGGTCATCAGCGACATCTCGCCGAAGAACTTGCCCGGGCCGAGGCGCGCAACCTCGGCCGTGCTGCCCCCCTCGCGCCCCACGATCACCGAGACCTCGCCCGACTGCACGATGAACAGCTCGTGCCCCGCGGCCCCCTGCCGGATCACGACCTCACCGGTCATGTAGCTGCAGGTCGTCGACAGCCTCGCGAGCTGGTCGAGGAGCGGCGGCGGGAGCGCGGCGAGGAAGTCGACGACGCGCAGCGACTGCAGGCGGCGCTGCCGCTCGTCGGCCTCGCTGCGCGCCTGCGACTCGGTCGACGTCTCGGCCATCCGGACGGTGCGGGTGGGGAACGGGACCGCGATGCCCTCGCGCTGGAACGCGTACCAGATCCGCTGACGAACATCCGAATCGACGCGGTCGCGGCGGGCGAAGTCGTCGGTGAAGAAGCAGACCTGGTAGCCGATGCTGCTCTCGTCGAACCTCGCGGCGAGCACGAAGGGCGGCGGCGCGAGCAGCACCCCCGGCGCGGAGGCCACCGCGCCGAGCAGCGCCTGCTCCACGAGCCGCGGCGACACGTCGTAGGGGCCCCGCACCTCGATCGTCCGCCGCGCGGTCACGGTGGGCTTCGTGAAGTTCCGGATCGTGCTCTTCGCGAGCGCGCCGTTCGGGATCGTCAGCTCGATCTGATCGTTGGTGAGGACCTTGGTCGCGCGCCAGTTGATCTCGATGACCTGCCCGATGAGCCTCGGATCAGGCTCGATCTGGATCCAGTCCCCCACCTCGAACGGCTGCTGCGCCTGGATCGCGAGCCCGGCGAACAGGTTCCCGAGCGTCTCCTGGAGCGACAGGCCGATCACCGCGGTGAGCAGCGCGGAGGTGGTGAGCAGCGAGCCCGGCTCGACCCCCGCCGCGCGGAGCGTGATGAGCGCGACGCTCGCGTAGACGAGCCCCTGGAGGATGTCGCGGATGATCCGGGACATCGGCCGCCCGAGGCGCGCCACGAAGATCAGGTCGACGACGAGGAGGAAGGCGGCGCGACCGAGCGCGGTCAGGAGAAAGAAGAGCGCGACGGCCGAGAGCCCCACGCGAAGCGACGAGGTCGGATCGAGCGGGAGCCGGGCGAGCAGCGCTGCCACGTGGAGGCCGAGCAGCGCGACCGGCAGGCGCAGCTTCCCGCGCTGCGCTGGCGGCATCAGCAGCCGCAGCGCGAGGAGCAGCGCGGCGGCGATGCCGATCCCGATGGCGCCCGACGACGCTACCCGCACGAGCACGTCCGAGATGGTTGCGGCACCCCGCATGGCGGCCGATGGTAGAGCGCCGCCGGCCCCTGTCACAACCGCGTCGCGAGGGGGCCGTGCGGGCGTCACGGCGCGCCTCGTCGTCGGCAGGGGGAGGGGGCCGCGTCCTGTCGAGGTCGCCGGGAGCGCGCCGCGATCGCCCGGCGCGCTCCGGGGCGCTTCGCGCAGCGGCGGAGGGCGTCGCCGAGAGCTTGCGTCGATGTCGCCGGAACGACGTCGGTCAGGTCGCACGATGGCGCCGATGACGACGATCGCGCACCTCACGGATTTTCATCTCCTCGAGGCGGATCACGACCGCCGCCGCGGCGCCGAGCGGTGGCGGCTCCGTTATCTGAGCTTCGGCCGCCCCATCGACGCAGCGCAACGCCGCCGTCGCGCCCTGGCCGTGCTGGTCGAGGCGTGGCGGAGCGGGGCGGACCACCTGGTGCTCACCGGCGATCTCACGGAAGACGGGACGCCTGCCCAGTTCGAGGTGCTCGCCGCGGTGCTGGCGGAGAGCGGCTGGGACCCGGCCCGCGTCACGCTGGTGCCTGGCAACCACGACGCGTATGCCGGGGGCGACGCGTGGGAGCGCGCCCTTCGAGGCTGTCTCCGCCCCTTCGCGGCCACGAGCGGGCGTGGGACGGCGGTCGCCCTCCCTGGGGCCCTCGTGGCCGCGGTGTCGACGGCCATGATGCAGCCGGTGACCCGCTCGGCGGGGGCGATCGCGGCCCGCGAGCTCTCGCGCGTCGCCGCGCTCGCCGCCGAGACGCGCCGCTCGGGCGACGCGCTCGTGCTCGCCCAGCACCATCCGCCGCTCCGGCATTCGATCGGCGCGATGCAGTGGCTGGACGGGCTGATCAACAGCGCCGAGCTCATGGCGCTGCTCCACGAGCACGACCATCTTCACGTGATCCACGGCCACACGCACCGCGAAAATGACGCACCGGTGCGCGCCGGCGCGCCTCCTCGCATCTTCGGCGCACAGGCGCTCGTCGACGGACCTTCTCCGCTGCGGTTCTACCGTGTGCGTCACGGGCGCCTTCTTTCGGAGCGGACGCGCGTTCGGCGCGGCGCGTCGGCGTTCGCGCTGGCGTAGAATCTCTCACATGCACTGGAGGCGCGGTGCCCCTCACCGCCCTCTTTTCGCCGGAGACGTGGCTCGTATAGAGTCCTCGCCGGATCATGAAATTCATTGGCTTGCTCAGGGACACGGTCCCCCTCGTTGCTGTCTCGGCGTTCGCGGCCCTCCCGGGTTGCGGCGGCGCCGACCCCACGCCCGCGACGCCGGTGATGCGCGACGCCGAGCCTATCGAGACGTCGCGCGCGACGATGAACTCGCGGTCCGAGATCGGCGGCATGAACGAGGAGAAGGTGCAGGCGGCGTTCGAGCGCGCCGCTCCGCGGCTCTCGCGTTGCTACCAGAGGGGCGTCCAGCGGCTCCCCTATCTCGGCGGCGAGATCCGCTTCAAGGTCCGGGTGACCGAGGAGGGCGCGGCGCGCTGGGCGTTCGTGAAGGACTCGACCCTGGGAGACCGCGAGACCGAGACGTGCATGCTCGGCGTCCTGAAGGCGACGCGCTGGCCGAAGCCGGTCGGCGGAGAGGGCCTGGCGGAGAACAGCTTCACCTTCGAGCCGAGCAGCGACGAGCGCCCGCCGGTGCCGTGGACGCCCGACCAGCTCGGGACGCCGTACAAGAAGGCGCAGCCGGCGCTCAACTCCTGCCGGAGCCAGGCGGGCGGCACCCAGCTCAAGGCGACGCTTTACATCGACACCGACGGCAAGCCGCTCAGCGTGGGCGTCTCCAGCGCCGACGAACGGGGCGAGGAGGCGGCCGAGTGTGTCGCCGGCGCGCTCCGCGAGATCACCTTCCCTTCCCCTGGCAGCTACGCCTCGAAGGTGAGCGTCGACATCGACTGACGCCGCTCGCTGCCGTCCGCCCGCCCGCTGGCCAGCGCCGGCGGAGGGGCCGGCCAGCGCGCCGCCTGCCGCTGTGTCCCGGCCCCGTCCGGCGCGGAGGGCTGTCGCTGGGCCTGTCCATCGGGCGCGAAATCTCCCGCCCTTGCTGGGGGCGCGCGCCACGGGACTGAGCTACGCTCCGGTCGTGGGCAAGGTCCTCCGGCAGATCCTGGTGCTCTTGTGGAAGGTGGCTCGCCTCGTCCTGTGGAGGTGGCTGAAGCCGCGGCTGACGAGGTTCATGATGCTCACCGTGGCGCTCGTCGGGGTGATCCTGCTCGTCGTGGCCGTGCTCGGCAGGCTGTAGGGCGGTTCTCCTGGGACAGGCGGGTGGCGCGGGCGCCGCTGGCTTGTCCGCGGCGGCTTCCGGCAAGTAGTCTCTCCCGCTTGCATGGCTAGCTCACCTTCCTCCTTGCTCCTCGCCGCCCTGGCGTGCGTGATCGCGTCGGGGGGCACCGCCGCTTGTTCCGAAGAGAGCCCCGCCTTGGCGGCGCCGGCCTCGCTCGAGGCGGACGCGCCGCGCGCCGCCGCCGTCGAGGCGCCGCGCGCCGCCGCCGTCGAGGCGCCGCGCGCCGCCGCCGTCGAGGCGCCGCGCGCCGCCGCCGTCGAGGCGCCGCGCGCCGCGGTCGTCGAGGCGGTGCACCTCGCGACGGCACCCGCCCCGGTCCAGGCGGAGGCCGGCGCGACGCCCTCGCCGAGCGCGGTGAAGGAAGGCGCGCGCATCCACTCGAAGGCGCGGTTTGCCTGGATCAACCCCGGCCCGTACCCGACACGGGGCTGGAGCGGCTACCTGGGGCTCGGCGGCTCCGTCGCGCTCCGCGGCGGCAGCGTCGAGGCCGCGCGGACGCCCGGCGAGGGCTGCGACGCGTGGTACGCCGTCGAGCCGCGGGGCTACGTCTGCGCCGGCGCCAGCGCCACGGTCGACCCGAACGACCCGGTCGTCGCCGCGCTGCGGCCGCACGCGCCCAGGATCGACTCGCCGTGGCCCTACGACTACGCGGAGTCGACCGGCGCGCCGCGCTACCGGCAGCTCCCGAGCGCGAAAGAGCAGCGGCGCTCCGAGTGGGACATCGAGAAGCACCTCGCGAACGCCGCGAAGGTACGCGCCGCCGAGGGGTTGAGCGACGAAGCCATCGGGGAGATCGACCAGGCCCTCGTCGGGGTCGATCTGAAGCCCGCGGGCGTCGCCGCGCCGGCGCTGTTTCCCTTCGGCGATCTCGTGCGCGAGGGGCGCGACAGGATCGTGAACGGCTCGACGGTGGCGTTCACCCGGGTGTTCGACGCGCAGGATCGGACCTGGGTGGTGACGTCGGACCAGGCGTACATGCCGAAGGATCGGCTGAGGCCGTACCCGCGCTCGAGCTTCCAGGGTGTGTGGCTGAAGGGCGAGCGTTCGCTCCCGCTCGCGTTCTTCCGCAAGGCCGATCGACCGAAGTACCAGCGGGGCGCCGGCGGCCGCTTCGAGCCCATGGGCGCGTCGTTCGCGCGGCTCGCCTCGGTCGGACTCACGAGCCGCGCCGAGGTCGAGGACGGCGAGCGGTTCCTCGAGACGCAGGAGCCGGGGGTCTACGTGCACGCGGACGACGCCGTGGTGCTCGAGGCGGCGAAGCGCTCGCCGCTCGAGGGCGAGAACGAGCCCGCCTCACCGCCGCGCAAATGGATCGAGATCAGCGTGCTCGGCGGCTGGTTCGTCGCTTACGAGGAGCTCACCCCGGTCTTCGCGACGCTCATCTCACCGGGGCGCGGCGGCGTCCCGCAGAAGGGCATCCCCGCCATCGAGACCGCGGCGACGCCGACGGGGCGCTTCCGCATCGACGGGAAGTTCGTGACGGCGATGATGGTGTCGAGCTCGAACGACAACATCGTCCACTCCGAGGTGCAGTTCGTGCAGAACTTCCACGGCCCTCACGCGCTGCACGGCGCGTACTGGCATGACGCCTGGGGCGAGCTGAAGAGCGGCGGCTGCGTCAACCTCTCCCCCATCGACGCGAGGCAGATGTTCGCCTGGACCGACCCGCCGGTTCCGGAGGGGTGGCACGGCCTGCGGGCCTCTCGCGACGCCGGCCGCTCCACGGTCGTCCTCATTCACCGCTGATCGCGCGCGCCATCCGGTCCACGAGCCGCGGCGCGGCCTCCGCGAACACCTCCGTCTCGAGCAGCAGGCCGACCACGAGAAAGCCGTCGCGCGGCATGTCGAAGAAGTAGCCGGGGTGGACGATGATCCCCTCGTCGCGCACGAGGAGCTCGACCCAGCCGTCCTCGTCGTGCACGCGCGGGACCTCCAGCGTCGCGTACCATCCGCCGTCGATCGGAAGCCGCCGGACCGCGCCCCCCGCGCGCGCCGCGATCGCCGCGTCGAGCGCCGCCAGGTTGGCCTGCACGCGCGACAGGATCGCGCGCTGGACGGGCGCCTGCGCGGCGAGGATCTCCGGCAGCGCGAGCTGCACCGGGGTGCCGACCGAGAGGTAGGTATCGGCGATGATCTCGAGCCGCTCCACCGCCGCGGCGGCGAGCTCCGGCGGCCCCGAGACCGCGATCCAGCCGAGCTTGAGCTGCGGCAGCGCCATCACCTTGGAGAGCCCGCTCAGCACGAAGGTCAGCGCCTGCCGCCTTCCGGCGAAGCTCGGCAGGCGGTCCTGAGCGAGGTCTCCGTGCGCGTAGTCGCCGAAGACCTCGTCGACGATCAGCGCGAGGCCGCGCTCCCGCGCGCACGCCTCGAGCGCCGCGGCGTCGTCGCGGCGCACGAAGGAGCCGGTCGGGTTGTTCGGGTGGACGAGCACCACCGCGCGCGTCCGTTCGCCGGCGGCGCGCTCCAGCGCGCCGAGATCGATGCGCCACCCCTCTTCCTTGAGGAGCGGGTACGGCGTGAGCGCGACGTCCTCCAGGCAGGCCAGGTACTCGAGCAACGGGTACGACGGCACCGGGACGAGCACGTCGTCGCCGCGCTCGGCGAGCAGCTTGAGCAGCCAGCCGTACGCTTCACTTGTGCTGGCCGTCAGCACGACGCCCGCCGGATCCACGTCGAGCCCGCGCTCCTGGTAGTAGCGCGACACCGCGGCGCGGGCGGCGGGGTCGCCGAGCGGCAGCGGCGCGTACCTGGAGCCGCGCGGCTCGCCCAGCCGCGCGATGAGGGGAGCCGTCTCGATGATCCCGCATCGCGTCGGGTTCGACTCGGTGAAGTCGACGAGCGCGCGCCCTGCCCGGCGGGCCTCGACGAGGACGGACGCCAGCCGGTTCTCCGAGAGATCCCAGCCGGTGCGCGCCGCGAACCGGAGCGGCCTTGGCGCGGGCGTGCGCCCCGTGTCCGCCTCTGCCGTGGGAGGTCGATCTGCGCTCACCTGTCTCTCCATGGTCCCTTGATCCATCGTCGTCGTGGTCTGCCCTGCCCTGCTGTCCGCCCGGCCACGGTGACACGGACGCCGCCGGACTGCAGCCGGGCGCGAGCTCCTGCGGCCGAGGTCGAGCGCTCAGCCGCGGCGCCGCCGTCGCGCCACGAACGCCGCTGCGAGGGCGCCTGCGAGCCCGACAGCGATGCTGCGGCTCGATGGCGGCGCGCGGTCCGCACCGGCGGCAGCGCAGGCGCACGCGCCGCTCGTTACCTCGAGCTCCCCGTTCGCCATCCACACGTCGCTCCCGACCGGGAGCTCGTGCGCGCCGAGCGAGGCGCCGTCGTAGAGCACGTCGACGGCCAGCGAGGTTCCGCCGGAGCCGCGCGGCGCTGCGACCGCGAACCGCCACAGCCCGCGGCGCACCTCTCTGAGCGGCGTGTGCATCACCCCGCCGCGGAGCGCGACCGTGAGCTTGTCGGCGGGGACCCTCACCGGGGCTCCGTCCGCGCGCCGCAGCTCGATCGTCCCCCAGACCGGCCAGGACGGGTCGGGTCTCGCGTAGGTGCTCGACAGGACGTACCAGCTCTTGTCGAGCGCCGGCGCGGTGTCCCCGGTCTCGGCGGCTTCCAGCGCGAGGCGCGCGCCCTCCAGATCGAGCACGCCGGGCCCGAGCTGCGCGTCGAACGGCTCGGCGTCCTCCGCGCGCCGCGCGCCGGCTTGGAGCACCTCCGTGACCTCTACCTGGCTCAGGTTCGGGTTGTTCTGGAAGAGGAGCGCGATCGCGCCTGCGACCTGCGGCGCCGCCATCGACGAGCCCGACGCGATCGCGTGGTAGTCGTCGACGACGAAGCAGGGCGTGTTGTCGGGGCACCCGGGCGTATCGAACAGCCCTCCGGGTCCGTCGCGCGGATCGACCTCGCTCCCCATCGCGGCTGCGACCAGGCCGCCGGGCGCGCTGATCTCGGGCTTGGCCACCCCGAACGGCGTGGGGCCGGTCGCGCTGAAGTAGCAGGCGCTACCCTCCTCGATCGCCTCGCCGTCGAGGCTCGTCAAGCGCACGATCGTGGAGCTCTCGTACGGCTCCCAGCGGACGCGGTTGATGGTGCATCCCACGGCGAGCAGGCCGGGGTGGCTCGCGGGCACGTTGATCGTCCCCTGCTGGATGCCGCGCGTGAACTGGAGCCCGAGATCGTGCGATACCGAGACGTCGCCGAGCCCCGTCACCCAGAGCTGCGCGTCCCCGCGGCCTTGCAGGCGGATCGCGAACTCGCCCGCCTTCCACGCCCCGCTGAAGGCCACGACGGCGCTGTTCGTGTCCGTCGTGATGGGCGACTTCCCGTTCGCGAGCCGGTTGATCACGGCGCCGGTCGTCTCGCCGTCGTCGCTTGTGTAGCCGGCGTCTTCTCCGGGCTCGACCAGGCCGATCCACGTCTCCCCGCCCGGCCCCTCGAGGCCGACCGACACCTCGTCCCCGGGCCTGAAGGTGATCCAGACGTACCCCTGCCCGTTCGACGCGCTCGGCGTGCGGATGCGCACGCGCGTCTCGCCGTACTTCGAGACGTGCGCCTCGGTGTGGATCCCCATCGGTCCTTCGCCGTCGAGCTCGTACATCGCGCCGCTGTTGCCGGCGGCGACGACGATCGCGCGTCCCGGGTGAGCGTCGCCGACCATCGCGGCGAGCCCTGCCTCGAGCGGGCTTGTCCCGTCGTGGGGCCCGAAGTCGCTGCCGACGCTCAGGTTGACGACCGCCGGCATGCCGAGCTCCTCGGCGCGATCGAAGATGAACCTCACCGCGTTGAGGATGTCCGGATCCTCGAAGCCCTCACCGGGCCGCGACGGTGCGGCGATGATCAGGGTCGCGGCGGGCGCCACCCCGACGTACCGCGACAGCTTCGGGAGCATCGGCCCGCCGTTGCCCGCCGCGATGGAGGCCACGTGCGTACCGTGCCCCGCGATGTCGCGGAGGATGCCCGTACCCCCCTTCGCGAGAAGGGCGTCGATGTCGGCGCCGGAGAAGATCGCGCACGAGGACTGCTCCGGGTCATCGCACCCGTAGTGCTGCTCGAGCGATTCGTGCAGCCCTCTGGGGCGCCCGGCCTGCAGCACCCATTGGATCCGTGTCTTGCCGTTCTTGTCCCGGAAATCCGGGTGGGTCACGTCGATCCCGGTATCGACCACGCCGACGATCACCCCCTTGCCGTCCGCTCCGGTGGCCTTCCGGTACGGCTCGAGGCGGATCCACCGCTTGGATCGATCGAGGAGGGGCTGTCGGGGCGGTCCCGTTAGCAGCGAGAGCTCCGGGTGCGCGGCGGCGAAGGCGCCGACGTCGCCAGGTGCGAGCCGGACGGTCCCGAAGCCCGGCGCGACCGGGAGCAGCCCGAGCGACCGCGCGTCGGCGCCGGCGGGAAGCGGCACCAGCACGGGGATGCGCCCGCGCGGATCGGCGAGCGGGTGCTGGCCAAGGCGCGAGCTGAGCAGGCGCGCCACCGCCGGGGCCGGGACGTCGGCGCGCGCATCCCCCGCCGCGAGAGCGAGGCCGAGCAGCGCTAGGGGGAGCGGGAGCCTGCGGGCAAGCACGCGACGACTCTACACCACCTTCTTCCCACGCGGCCGGGCCTGCGGAGCACGCCGCCCTCGCGGCGCGCTCTCCGGATCGCGCCGCGGAGCCACGCGCAACGCGCGGGCGCGCCGCTCACACCGGCGGGACGAGGTGCTTCTTGCGCGGCCGCTCTTCGACCTTGCCGGCGTATCGCTCGAAGCGGCGCGCCACCTCGCGGCGGAGGTTCGCCGTCGGGATGATCGCGTCGATCACGAGCTCGCTCGCGAGCTTCTCCAGGTCGACGTCGGCGCGGTACTCGTCGCGCAGCTTCTGGACGAGCGCCTCGCGCTCGGGCCCCGCCGGGATCGCCTGGATCTTGTTGAAATAAACGGCGTTCACCGCGGCGCTCGGCCCCATCACCGCGATGGACGCCGAGGGCAGGGCGATGCACTCGTCCGGCGCGAACGCCGGCCCGCACATCGCGTAGAGCCCGGCGCCGTACGCCTTGCGCACAACGACGGAAAGCTTCGGCACGGTCGCCTCGCTCACCGCGGCGATCATCTTCGCGCCGGCCCGGATGATCCCCTGCCTCTCGACGACCGTTCCGATCATGAAGCCGGGCACGTCGGCGAGGTACAGCAGCGGGATGTTGAAGGCATCGCACAGCCAGATGAACCGCGCGGCCTTGTCGGCCGAGTCCACGAACAGCACGCCGCCCTTGTATTTCGGCTGGTTCGCGACGATCCCGACCGCGCGCCCCTCGATGCGCGCGAGCCCCGTGACGATCTCCTTCGCGTAGAGCTTCTTGATCTCGACGAAGCTGCCCTCGTCGATGACCGCGTCGATCACGGCCATGATGTCGAACGGCTTGTTCTCGTCGGCGGGGATCACCTCCTCGAGCGGCCGCTGCCCTGGCTTCTCCGGTCTCGGCTCGACGCGGGGCGAGGCCTCCGCGGAGCTCTGCGGCATCAGCGCGAGGTAGCGCTTCGCGAACGCGATCGCCTCCTCTTCGGTCTTCACGAGCACGTCCCCGCACCCCGAGACCGAGCAGTGCATGCGCGCGCCGCCGAGCTCTTCGAGCGTGACCTTCTCGCCGATCACCATCTCCGCCATCCGCGGCGAGCCCAGGTACATGCTCGCGTTGCTCTCGACCATGCACACGACGTCGCAGAACGCCGGGATGTACGCGCCCCCCGCCGCCGACGGGCCGAACAGCAGGCAGATCTGCGGCACCATGCCGCTCAGCTCGACCTGGTTGTAGAAGATGCGGCCCGCGCCGCGCCGCCCGGGGAACATCTCGATCTGGTCGGTGATCCGCGCCCCCGCGGAGTCGACGAGGTAGAGCAGCGGGCACCGGAGGCGCCGCGCGGTCTCCTGCACGCGCAGGATCTTCTCGACGGTGCGGCGCCCCCACGAGCCTGCCTTCACCGTCGAGTCGTTCGCCATCACGCAGACGGGGCGTCCGCCCATGGTGCCGGTGCCCGTGACGACGCCGTCGGCCGGCAGCTCGGGATCCACCGCGTTGGCGAGCGCCGCATCCTCGATGAAGCTCCCTTCATCGAGGAGCAGCGCGACGCGCTGCCGCGCGAACAGCTTGCCCTGCTCCGCGTTCTTGTCGTGGTACTTCTGCGCGCCCCCCTTCTCGATGCGCGCCGCGAGCTCCCTCAGCTTCTGATCGAGCGACATGGCGCGACCCATAGCCCTAAGCGCGCCGGGCGACCACCTCCCGCGCCGCCGTTTCGAGCTCTCGCGCGGTCCGGGCCACCAGCACCTTGGTCGACGCTGCGGCGTAGCGCAGCATCGCGCTGTCTCCCGTCCCCCAGGCGCCGGGCCCCTCGGGGCACAGCCAGAGCAGCGCCCGCGCCCGGTCGCGGAGCCTCCTGACGGCCTCCGCCTCGTCCGCGAAGTAGTTCGTGCGTCCGTCGCCCAGGATCACGAGGGTCACCCGCCGGTCCACGTCACGCCCGTACCGCTCCTCGAAGGCGAGGAGAACGCGCCCGTAATTCGAGTTGTGCGCGCGGCTCACCACCTCGCCGCGCTGGATGCGCTCGAGCGCCGCGCTCGCCGGCATCGCCGCGAAGAGCTCGGTCGTCTCGGCGAGCTCGCTCACGAAGACGAACGATCGTGTCCGGTCGAAGAGCTCCTGCGCCGCGCAGACGAACTCGAGCATGAAGCGCGCGGCGACGCGGACCGAGTCCGACACGTCGCAGAGGACCATGAGGCGCGGCTTGTCGCGCCGGCGCGCCCGCCGGGCCGGCTGGAAGGGCACGCCGCCGGTCTGGAGGCTGCGCCGCAGCGTCCGGTGCGGATCGATCCTGCCGCGCCGCGCCCGGCGCCTCCGGAGCCTCTCGGCGCCCCGGAGCCTCTGGGACAGCGCCCTCACGGCGCGACGCACCTCGTCCATCTCGCCTTCGCTGAGCGAGGCGAACGGCACGTCCATGCGGCCGAGGGCCGCGGGCTCTTCCCCCTCGAGGCGCCGGAGCGCCAGCGTCACGTGCTCGCGCACGCGGTGCCGCATCCGCTCCATCTCGGCGGCGAGCGCCTCGGCGAGGGCCTTCCCCCGGTCCTCGCCGAGCGCCTCTTCGAGCGCGCTCCGGATCCTCCGCAGCGCGCTGGCGACGGCCGGCACCGCGAGCTGATCCATCACCCGCTGCGCGAAGAACCCGACCTGGAGCGAGCTCGTCATCGGCGCGAGCACGCGCGCGATCCCCGCCGACCGGAGCGCCTGGTCGAGCTCCCCTGCGGTCCCCGCGAGCGCCTGGAACCCGATCGCGTCGCCGAACGCGCCGCTCCGCTCCGCGGCCGCGCTCAGCAGATCGCGCAGGGCCGAGAGCTCCCCGTCCGAGAACCCGCGCTCCCGCAGGCGCGCCCACAGGTCGCCGACGTGCGCGCCCTCCGGTGAGAAGAAGCGGTCGAAGGAGGCGTGGTACCGGCGGAGATCGGCGGCGCGCTCGACGACCACCGCGCCGATGGTGTCCCGCAGCCGCGCGCGGTCGCCGAACCCGACGAGGGCGCACGCGCGCGCGACGTCGATGGCCTGCGCCGTCGACACCGCGAAGCCGTCGCGCCGCAGCGCCCATAGAAATTCGTCGATGGAGAGGAGCATGGGGGAGCTACCGGTCCCGCGCGGCCCCGCGGCGGCTACGGCGCCGGCGCAGGCTCCGCGAGCAGCGCCTTGAGGAGCTTCTCGATCTCGGCGTGCCGCGACGGGTCGTACCCGACCACCACATCGCGGATGACGCCCTTCTTGTCGATCACGAACATCGTAGGGAGCGCGTTGACGCCGTACGCCGCGGAGGTCGACTCCGAGGCGTCCGCGGCGACCGCGTAGCGCATGGATAGGGCCTGCGCTGTCTTCGTCGCGACGCCCACGCTGTCGCTCGTCAGGCCGATGACCCGAAGCCCCTGCGCGGCGTACGTCGCGTGCCACTTCGAGAGCTGCGGGGCCATCAGGCGGCACGGCGCGCACCACGTGGCCCAGAAATCGAGCAGCACCACGTTTCCACGCAGGGCCCCGACGTTCGCCGGAACGGCCCCCGCGACGGTGGCGAGCGGCTTCCAGGCGGGCGCGAAGGTGCCGATCTTGTCGAGGCGAAGGATCTGATCGCGCCCTGGGAACGGCACCAGCGTCGGCGTGACGT
>JAICEP010000104.1 GCA_025924095.1 Sorangium sp. | reverse complement strand
CCGGTCCCAAGGATGATCCCTGCCGCCGGTGCCGCTCCCCTTCGCCTCGCGCTCGCCGCGCTGGCGACCGTTGGCCCCGCCGGCGGCTGCGTCGCCGACCAGGAGCGCCCCGCGACGTCCCTCGATCCGCAGGGCGGGGCGGCCGCGTGGGAGGGGCATGCGCGCGAGGTCTTCGACGACAACATCGAGCCCGCCGCCGTGGGCTTCTCGCTGGACGGCCCCTCGCCCCGATCCGACCCCTTCCTCCGGGAGAGGGCGCAGACGGCCGACGTGGTCGCGCGGGTCCGCGTGAGCACGGTGACCGTCGACTCGATCGGAGAAAAGAGCACCTATCACCTCGGGATCCAGGTCGGCTACCCTCCCCTGGCCACACCCAGGGTGCCGGATCGGACGTTCGAGCTCCACATCCGCCCGACCAGCCGCGCGTTCGGCATCGCCAAGGCGATCGACGCGCGGCTCCGCGGGCTCACCTTCATCGCCTTCATCCGGCGCTTCGCCGGCGAGGCTGGCGAGCCGGAGATCCACTGGCACCTTTCACCTGATACAGCGGAGGTCGCCGCGGCCGTCAAGGAGGCCGTCGTCCTCGGGGAGCTGTCTGCGCCGTGAGCAACGTGAGCATCAAGACGGTCAAAGAAGTCGACGCACTGCGGGTAGCCAGCCAGATGGCGGCCGAGACGCTCCTCGCGGTGGGCGAGATGATCCGCGCTGGCATCACCACCGAGGACATCAACACCTTCGTCCACGAGGACACGATCCGACGCGGCGGCTACCCCGCGCCGCTCAACTACCACGGGTTCCCGAAGAGCGTCTGCACGTCGATCAACGAGGTGGTCTGCCACGGCATCCCGTGCGACCGCGTCCTCGAGCCGGGCGACATCATCAACGTCGACGTCACCACCATCTACAACGGCTTCTACGGAGACACCTCCGCGACGTTCTACATCGGCAAGCCGTCGCCCGAGGCGAAGCACGTGACCGAGGTGTCGCGGCGCAGCCTGCAGCTCGGCATCGCGCAGGTCCGGGACGGGGCGCGCCTCGGCGATATCGGGGCCGCCATCCAGGAGTTCGCCGAGGCCGAGGGGTGCTCGGTGGTGAGGGCCTTCGTCGGCCACGGCATCGGGCGGCGCTTCCACGAGGCGCCGCAGGTCTCGCACGTGGGCAAGTACGGCAGCGGCACCCGGCTCCGCGCCGGCATGTGCTTCACGATCGAGCCGATGATCAACATCGGCACCTACGAGGTCGAGATCCTGGAAGACAAGTGGACCGCGCTGACCGCCGATCGCTCGCTGTCAGCGCAGTTCGAGCACACGATCGTCGTCACGAGGACCGGCTGCGAGGTGCTGACCCGGCGCAGCCGGCCGCTCGCGAACAGCGAGATCTTCGCGGATCCGTTCGCCGTCTCCGAGGCGCGGGCGCTCTGAGGCGCGCCGCGCGCCGGCGCGGTGCGCCGCGCGCAGGCGGCGCGCGCCGGCCGGGCCCGACCAGGAGGGCCGAGGTGGACCGGCGCCGTCGATCGGAACGGAGTTTTCTCGACCGATCGGCCGAGGATTAGGGGTAGAAGCAGGGCATGGCCTTGGACGAAGCGTCGCGTGCCAGAATCGCGCCGTATGTGTCGAGCCTGACGGCTGACGTGTTCTCGCTGTCGGGTCTGCCGGAGGAAGTCATCGCCGTCCTGTTCGCGTACTACTCGCGCAGCCGCGATGATCTGCGCACCAACCTGGCACGCCTGCTCGGCGACGAGGAGCTCGACGTGGCCCCCGAAGCCGGCGACCGGCCGCGCCGGGGGCTCGCGTTCGCGTCGGACAAGGCGCGGAGCTTCCACGAGAAGTGGGTCGTCGGCTACGGCCACGCGTCGGTCGCAGAGCACGCCGTGGTGCACCTCGCGCTCGAGAACGTGAGCATCGTCGCCTCCAAGGTGATCGAGGACCTGAGGCTCGGCTCGTACACGGAGAAGAGCACGCGCTACGTCGTCTTCGATCAGCACTCGTTCGTCGACCTGCCGGAGATCGACGCGAAGGACAGCGCGAGGTACCAGGCCTCCAGCGAGCGGCTCTTCGCGACCTACCTCGACCTGGTCCCGAAGGTGACCGAGCGGCTGAGCACGCGCGAGCCGAAGCCCGAGAAGATGTCGGACGCCGCCTACAGGGGAGCGCTGCGCTCGCAGGCGTGCGATCTGCTGCGCGGCCTCCTGCCGGCGGGGACGCGGACGAACATCGGCCTCACCGCGAACGCGAGGGCGCTCGAGATCCTGCTCACGAAGATGATGTCGCACCCGATCGAGGAGGTGCGCAGGGTCGCCCGCGACATGCACGCGGCGGCGCTCGCCGTGACCCCGACGCTGGTGAAGTACGCCGCGCCGAACGAGCTCCGGAAGGGGCTGCAAGCCACCGTCGCCGCGGCGATGAAGCGGGTCTACACGCCGCCGGAGGAGGGCGTGAGCGCGACGATGGTGATCAACCAGCCCGTCCGGCTCGTGCGCTACGACAAGGACGCGCTGGAGCGCATCGCGCTCGCGCTGGCGTACGAGGGCAGCGACCCGGGCGCGCACGCCTACAACCTGGGCGACGCGCTCCGCCGCGCGACGCTGCCGGAGCTCATCGCCATCGCGCAGGCGGCGTGCGAGAAGCGCGGCCCGTACGACGCGCCGCCGCGCGCGTTCGAGGCGTCGACGATCACCTTCGAGCTGATGCTCGACTACGGCGCGTACCGCGACCTGCAGCGCCACCGGATGCTGACGCCCGCGACGCAGCGGCTCACCTGCCGCCTCGGCTTCGAGACGCCGCAGGCCCTGTCGGAGCTCGGTTACGCCGAGGCCTACCAGGACGCGATGCTCGCCGCGCGCGACGCCTGGCACGCCATGGAGGAGCGCTACCCCCTGGAGGCGCAGTACGCGGTGCCGCTCGGCTTCCGCGTGAGGACCCTCTGGACGCTGAACCTGCGCGAGCTCTTCCACGTCATCGAGCTCCGCTCGGCGAAGCAGGGGCACACGAGCTACCGGCGCATCGCCCAGGGGCTGTACCGCACCGCGATCACGGTGCACCCCTGGCTCAAGGACATGGTCCGCGTCGATCTGAACGACTACGCGCTCGCGCGGAGCTGACCCGCGCCGAGGCGCGGGCGCGCCCGCCGCTCTAGAGGCGCGCTGCTTCGATGAGCTCCGTCGCGGCCCTCAGCGACGCGCCGGTGACCTTCGCGCCCGACAGCATCCGCGCCACCTCGGCGATGCGGTCCTTCTTGTCGACGCGCGAGACCGAGCTCTTCGCGATGCCGCCCGCGTTCTCCTTGGCGACGACGAAGTGCGCGCTGGCGAACGCCGCGATGGGCGCCAGGTGGGTGATGCAAAGCACCTGGTGGTGGCGCGCCACGTCGCCGATCGCGCGCCCGATCTTGTCGGCGACGGCGCCGCCGACGCCGCTGTCGACCTCGTCGAAGACGTAGAGCCCCGCCGGCCCGCACTCCGCGAGCACGCGCTTGAGCGCGAGCAACGCGCGCGACAGCTCGCCGCCCGAGGCGATGCGGCGCAAGGGGCGAGGCTCGATCCCCTTGTTGGGCGAGATGAGGAACTCGACGCGGTCGATCCCGTCCTGGCCGAGGCGGGCGCCGTCGACCACCAGCGCGGCGCGGTCGCCGCCGTGTGGCTCGATGTCCACGACCACCCGCGCGCCGCCCATGCCGAGATCGGCGAGCTCCGTCGAGATCGCGGCGCCGAGCTTCTCGCCGGCCTTCCGCCGCTTCGCCGAGAGCTTGCGGGCGCGATCGGCGGCGACGGCGAGCAGGGCGTCGCGCCGCCGCTCGAGCTCCGCGACGTGGCTCTCGACCCCCGAGAGGTGCCCGAGCTCGGCCGCGAGGCGCGCCCGCGCGGCGAGCACGTCGTCGAGCGTGGGGCCGTGCTGCCGGAGCAGGCCCTCGAGGCGGTACATGCGATCCTCGATCTCGGAGAGGCGATCCGGATCGGCCTCCGCGCGCTCGGCGTAGCGGCCGATCTGGCGAGCCGCCTCGCTGAGCTCCGTCCAGCAGCCGTCGACGGCGCGGGCGACGTCGTCGAGGGCAGGGTCGATCTCCGCGGCGGCCCGGAGCTCCGAGGCGAGGCGCGCGAGCTCGTCGCACATCGCGTCGTCCCCTTGATCGAGGCGGGACGCCGCGCGCCGCGTGATGTCGTGCAGGCGGCCCGCGTGGCGGAGCCGGTTGCGCTCGGCCGCGAGATCGGCGAGCTCGCCGGGGCGCGGCGAGAGCGCGTCGATGGCCTGGAGCTGGAAGGAGAGGAACGCCTCGCGCTCGGCGCGGCCGCGCTCCAGCTCGCGGGCGGCCCTGAGCTGGGCGGTGAGCGCCTCGAGCTCGCTGACGTTCGCCGCGAGCTCGCTGCGCGCCGGCACCAGGCGGCCGAAGCGATCGAGGTAACCGAGGTGCGTCGACGGGTCGGTGAGCGCGACGCTCTCGTGCTGCGAGGCGACGTCGGCGAGCTCCGGGGCGAACGCCTGGAGCTCGCCCGCGGTGCAGAGGCGGCCGTTCAGGTAGGCGCGCGAACGGCCGGTCGCCTGGATCACGCGGCGGATCACGATCTCGCCGTCGCTCGCGATGCCGGCGGCGTCCAGCATCGCCATCGCGCGATCCGAGCTGCGCACGTCGAAGAGCGCCTCGATCTCGGCGTCGTCCGCGCCGGGGCGGACCTGCTCCGCGCTCGCGCGGCCGCCGAGGACCAGCGAGAGCGCGCCCACGACGATGGACTTGCCCGCGCCCGTCTCGCCGGTGAGCACGTTGAAGCCAGGCTCGAGCCGGAGCTCGAGAGCATCCATCAGGATGAAGTTTTTGACCCGAAGCGCGACCAGCACAGCGGCGGGAGGATAGGAAGCTTTCGGCCCGTCGTCAGCGGATCTTCACTTGCTTCATGACGGTGACCGGAATCCCCTCGAAAGGCGGCACCGTGGCGCTGCGGAACGCAGCGGCGATGCACGCGGCGGTGGCGGTCCCGACGAGATCGCCCCCTTCCACGCGCGCCGACATGGTCTTGCCCGAGGGCGAGAAGGTGACGGCGACGCGGGCCGTGCCCGTGAGCCCCTCGCCGGTGCAGCCGGCAGCGGCGGCGGCCGCGGACGCGAGGGCGCTGCTCGCCGCGCTCTGATCGAAGCGGGCCGGCTCGTCCTTCGCCGGCAGGAGCTGCGAGGCCGCCGGCGGCGGCTTGGCCGCCGGCTTCGAGCGCTCGGGCGCGGCCGGCGCCGCCTCCCGGGCTGGCCTCTCGGTGGCCTGAGCCTCCTCGCCGACACGCGGGCCGGCGCTCGCCGCGGCCACGGCGCCCGCCGAGGGCGCGACGCTCGCCGCCGGCGCGGTGCCCGCCGAGGGCGCGACGCTCGCCGCCGGCGCGGCGCTCGGCGGAGGCGCCGGCCCCGGTGCAGCGCCCGCCTGCGCCGGCTCGGGGGGGGGCGACGCGGCCGGCTTGCCCGTCGAGACGGCGGAGGCGGATGCGACCGGCGCCTCCTCCGCGACGCCGGGGGCGACGGCGGGCAGGTCCGCGATCGGCTCGTCATCGAGGGACGGCTCGCGGTCGGCGGCCTGGTCGGCAGGGGCAGGTGCAGCCGGCAACGGCAGCGCCGCCTCCGGCGGAGCGGCGGCGAGCGCGTCGCTGCTGCTCGCCGGCGCGGGCTGGCTCGCCGTGGCGCTGGACGATCGACCGTGGGCCTGCGCGAGGTACAGCGCAGCGCCGAACACGATGAAGACGACGGTCACCCAGCCGGTGATCGCCATGTACTGGCGCGACGCCGGCGTCGAGAAGATGCGCAGCCCCTCGGAGACGAGGGAGCTGGCCGTGATCGAGGTGCGCACCGGCGCCTCTTCCTCGGAATCCTCGGAGGACGTGTGCCCCTCGACGGCCACGAGGTCGGGCTCGATGAGCTGCTCGGGGAACGACGGAGACGAGCTGCGCTCAGCGGCGGCTCCCTCGAACAGCCCGCCGCTGATGCTCAGGATCTCCTCGTCGGCCCGGTTCTCGTTGCGGCGCGCCTCACCCGCCGCGTCAGGCGGCGGCGCCATGCTGCGCAGGTCGATCAGACCCGAGTCCTCCTTGCGACCGGCGCGCCCACGAAGATCGGCCTGGCTGTTCGGGTCGCCCGCCGGACGGGCGGTCGCCCCGGGGGCGTTGCTCGCGCGCGCCAGCGGCTCGCGCGAGGGCCGCTCGTCGCTCCCCTGCTCGCGCAGCCCTTCCGCGGCGCCCTGCGCCTCCGCCGCCTTCGGCTTCGCGCGCTCTCGCCGCGACGCCTCTGCGGGGCGCATCGGGGTCGCGGCAGGCGGCGAGCTCGCGAACGGCGGCGGGGCGAGCGACCCCAGCAGGGCGAGGTCCGCCGGAGAGGCGTCCGCCGGTCCCAGGCCGGACCGGAGGCGCCGCGCGGACGGCAGAGGCTGCGGGGCGAGCGCCGCCATCGCCTGCACGTCCTGGAGGCGGAGCTCGGGCGACGAGCGGTGAGACGACGGCCGGGCCTCGTCGATCGACAGCGGCGCCGGCGGCATCTCGGACAGCGGCGCCGGCGGCATCTCGGACGGCGGCGCGACAGGCCGAGAGGAGGCGCCCGCGCGCGGGGTGGCGGCGGACCGCGGTCGCACCGCCGCCGGCGCCGCCGTGACGCGGTGCTCTCGCCGCGCCGGCGGCCGGACCGGGACCGGCGACCGTGCGACAGCGCGCGGCCTCGAGGCGGCCTCGGACGCCGGCGCGCGATGGCTCGCGCGCTCGTCCTCGGCGGCCCCCGACCCGAAGGAGAGCGAGGGCGGCTCGACCCCGGGGGAGAGCATCTGCGCGAGATCCTGGATCGAGACGGGATCGGAGTCGGCAGGAGGGAGCGCCGACGGGCTCCGGCCGCCCGTCGACGGCGCCGCCCCGCCGCCGCGGCGCGAGTCTTCCCAGGGGACGCCGGCGAACGTGCGAGGCCGCATCGGGACCTCACGCCTCCCCAGGCCGCCGTCCGGCGTCACCACCGCGTGCTCGAGCGAGGCCTCCGCCGCCACGTCGAGCGCATCCAGCGGATGCGCCCGCGGGCTCGACTCCGGCGCGGCGTCCAGCTCCTGCTGCGCGATCCGCTCCGCGAGCGTGAGCCCTCGCTTCCGCGCGGGCGGAGCCGACGCCGCGCGCCGCTCCGGGTCGCCCGCGGGCGCCGGCCTGCGCTGGATGCCCGCGCCCGGGAGCGTCGTCTCGGCGTCCAGCAGGTCGCCGGGCAGCTCGGGCTCCCTCTCGGGCGCACGCCCGGAGGACGGCTTCACCCGCTCCGGCTCGCTCGGCGGTTCGCGCCGGTCGCGCCCGCTCGCGGAGCTCGGCACGACCGAGGGGGACGACCGCGGCTCGCCCCGGTCAACCGCCAACTGCTTGCTCTTCGTACGGCAGGATTTGCAGACAAACGGCAAGGACGGACGCATCTCGCGTCCTACCCCGATCTCCACGTAGGCCCTGCAGACAGAGCAGGCGAGTTGCACCGTGGGAGGAGAATCGCGCAGCTCGTCAGGGCGCGCAATCTTCTTGGCAAGTGACCGGGGCGGTCGCCCTCCGGCTCGCCCGCTCCGCTCCTCCGGATCCCACCCTCTCCACCCCAGCCTTCGCGAGGTTCCGCCCTATGCGGCGGGCGTTTCGGCGCTCACCGGCAGCGGCGCGGGAGGGCGCACCCAGCGCTGCTCCAGCCACTCCAGCGAGACCGCGGCGCTCCGCAGCGCCGCGTCGACGGCGCGGGCGACCGGATCGGGGGCGGGCGGCGACCCGGGAGCGCGGGTCGACAGGAGCCAGTTCGACAGCTCGTAGTGGTGGAGGAGCGGGGCGAAGCGGTGCGCGTCGAAGCCGGAGAGGATCTCGGCCGCGCGGCTCAGGCGATCGCAGGGCAGGAGCGCCGTGGTCACGTCGAAGAGCAGGGCGCGGAGGTCCTCGAAGGCGCGCTCCGGATCCGCGGATACGCTCTCCAGGAGCGCCTCGAAGCCGGCATCGGAGAGCCCGCTCGCCTCGGCCGCCTCGGCCATCGCCGGCACCTGCGTGGCCAGGAACTCGGCGTCCGGAGCGTGCCCAAGGAGGCGCCCCACGAGGTACAGATCGAAGGCGCTCGCGATGGACTCGGCGAGCAGGAGCGCCTCCGCGCTGGGCGGAGCGCCGGCGCTCGCGGCGGGGAGGGCGCGGTGGGCGAGGTGGTGCCACGCGACGTGCGTCACGACGTCCGCGGCGACGTGCTCGCTGGCGATCAGGTCACCCTGCTCACTCTGGCTCCAGAACGTCAGGTTCAAGAAGACGACGCGATCCCAGCTCGCCTCGCCCTCGGGCACCCGGAAGCGGTACCCGTCGCGCCGGAGCACCTGCTTCAGATCGTCGTAGAGCGCGACGTGCCGGAAAGAGCGCTCGTCGTCGATGGTCAGCTCGTCCAGGGTCAGGCTTCGCAGCTTCACGCGGCCGACCTTAGACCCGGATCGTTTCATCAGCCACAGCGGAGGCCAGGAAGAACCCGGAGACCTCGCGGGTTTGGGGCCGGAGCCGGGGTTTTCCCGACCAGCGCCGCAAGTTTCCGCCCATGGCCGGTGTTGCAAGCGCCGCCGGCTTAGGCATGATGCGCCCGTTCTGCGCCAGCCGAGGAGGCACACCGAATGATTTCCGTCAGGTCTCTCTGTTCCATCGCGCTCGTGCTCGTTGCCAGCGGTGCCGCCGGCTGCAAGGAGGACCCGCCGCCTCCCCAGCCGGAGCCGGCAAGCTCCGCGGCGGCGAACAAGGGCAAGGCGAGCCTGCGGACGCCCGTGTCGCCGCTCACGAAGGTCGACCCGCAGTCGCTGAAGGAGTACCGCGTCGACGTCTGCTACTTCGGGACGCTCTCGCTGAAACAAGCCCGCGACGCGTACCTCGCGAGCCTCGGCAAGGACGAGCCCAGCGAGAAGAAGATCCCGAAGTTCGGCACCGAGGAGCTGGCGAAGGCCGGGGACCCCCCCAAGGGCTTGCTCCCCGCCAAGCCGCCCGTGCCCGGCGCCGCCGCGCCCGCGCCGGGCGGCGCCGCCGGCGCCAAGACCGGGCCCGGCAAGGACGATCGCCGGCCGTTCAACTTCAGCGCGCGCGCGCCGCACGAGCGCAACGCGCGCGCCTGCACCGTCGCCCTCAGCCTCAAGGAGCCGGCCATGCCGGACGTGGACACCGCGCTCGCCGAGTACGCGCCGTTCGCGACCGATCTCGCGAAGACCATCGCCTCGGCGGCCAACTACTACCAGCGCGAGGAGCACAAGAAGGACAGCTTCGCGAAGGGCAAGGAGCTCCACGCGAAGCTCATCGCCGACTTCCAGAAGCTCGACGCGCACTCCGACAAGCTCGGCCTCGCGGTGTCCTCGTGGCACTCGTCGCACATGCCCGACCTCGCGAAGGCGGACGAGGGCGAGAAGGCGGCGATCACGGCCCTCGAGGACGCGCGCGCGCTCATGGTGATCCTCTCCAGCAAGAACGTCGACCCCGCGGCGGTGAAGACCGCGCTCCAGAAGGTGGAGACATCGGCGGCGGCGCTCAAGACCCACGGCACGACCCACCAGACCGACCCGTGGTCCAAGATCATGACGCCCGCGCTCGACGGCTTCCTCCGCGACGTGAAGGCGGCCGAGCCGAAGCTGACGGACCAGGGGATCTCCTCGCCCGCCCTGTTCCTGCCGGTCGTCACGAGCTTCGTGTCGGTGATCGAGGGCAAGCACCGGGCGCTCTCGCGCTCGCTCATGGCGAAGGGCCAGGCAGCGACGCGCGAGGCCGCCGGGGCCGCGAAGCCGGCCGCGCCGGCCGCCCCCGCCGACGCGCCGCAGCCCGCCGACGCGCCGCAGAAGGAGTAGCGCGCCCCGGGGCGGCGCTTCCCGGAAGGGAGGCGCCCGCGCCCGCGCGCTCTGAACGCGCCGCGCCTCCCTCCGGGGCGCGGGCGCGATCAGAGCGGGCGGCCGGTGCGGCGGGAGATGGCGAGGCGGTAGAGCGCCTCGTACTGCCGCGCGGCGTGCGCCCAGCCGAAGTTCTTCTTCATCGCCCGCAGCTGCATCGTCCGGAAGTACGCCGGGTCGGCGCGGTAGAGGTGCACCGCCCAGGCGACGGTGTTCCCGAGCGCCATCGACGACATCTCCTCGAACTTGAAGCCCGTGACGTTGTTCTCGACCGTGTCGTCTAGGCCGCCGACGGCGCGCACGACCGGCAGCGTCCCGTAGCGCTGGCTGTAGAGCTGGTTCAGGCCGCAGGGCTCGTAGCGCGACGGCATGAGGAAGAGGTCGGCGCCCGCCTCGATGCGGTGGGCGAGCCCCTCGTTCATGCCGACGTGGACACGGAAGCGATCGCTCGAGCCGGCGATCCGCGAGAAGAGGTCCTCGGCCCAGCGCTCGCCGGAGCCGAGGACCACGAGCTGGACGTCGAGCGACAGGATGTGGTCGAGCGCGCCCGCGAGGATGTCGATCCCCTTCTGGGTCGCCAGGCGGCTGATGAGCCCGAGGAGCGGGACCTCGGGGCGCTCCTCGAGGCCCATCTCGCGCTGGAGCGCCGCCTTGCAGAGGCGCTTGTCGCCCAGGTCCTCGGCCGAGTACGTCGCCGCGATGTGGGGATCGGTCGCGGGGTTCCAGATGGAATCGTCGATGCCGTTGAGGATGCCGATCACGTCGGTGCCGCGATCCCGGAGCACGCCGTCGAGCCCCTCGCCGCCTTCCCACGTCTGGATCTCCTGCGCGTACCTGGGCGAGACCGTGGAGACGAGCGTGGCGTTGTAGATGCCGGCCTTGAGCAGGTTGATGCTGTCGTGCGCCTCCAGGCAGAACCTGTGGAACTGATCCCAGCCGAGCCCCGTCGTGGGGAGCTGCGTCTTGTTGAACCAGCCCTGGTAGCCGAGGTTGTGGATCGTCAGCACCGACGCGGCGCGCGCGAGCGGCGAGCGGTGCTCGAGGACGTTGAGGTAGAGCGGGACCAGGGCCGTCTGCCAGTCGTGGACGTGGACGACGTCCGGCCAGAAGCCGAGGGCGTGGCAGAGCTGCAGCGCGCCGCGCGACAGCAGCCCGTAGCGGGCGAGGTTGTCGCCGAACTCGCCGTGCGCGTCCCCGTAGATGCCGTCGCGATCGTAGAACACGTCGTGCTCGAGCAGGTACACGCGGGGCGCGGGCGCGCCGGGGGTCCCGGGATCGAGGCGCGTCTCCCAGATGCCGGTCCACGCTTCGCCCCCGCCGAGCGGCACGCCGAGCGGCTCCGGCAACCGGTGCGGCATGAAGCGCTCCGCCGGAGACGACCCGTCCCCGCCCTGCGCCGCGGCGATCACCGGCGCGTCGGCGGCCTCCGCGGCGCCCGCCCCGCTGCCCGCGGCCTGCTGCTCGGCGAGCGCGATCTGGCGGGCGAGGTAGCGCTTGGCGACCCGGTAGCCCGGCATCACGACGCGAACGTCATGGCCAGCTGCGGCAAGCGCGATCGGCAGCGCGCCCGCCACGTCGGCGAGGCCACCGGTCTTGCTGAAGGGGACGCATTCGGACACCACGAAGAGAATTTTCATGCGCGGCATGGACATGGAAGGGGGGAGCGCGCCCCAGATCAAGGCGAGCGCGTCGCGTCCCTTCTACCAGCTTCACGGGCGATCTTGACCACGCGATCGACAGAGCGGGCGAGTCCGAGCGCCGACGTGTCCACCACGAAGTCGGCCTGCTCATAGAGCGCGCGCCGCGCCTGGAAGAGCGCCCTGAGCTCCTTCATGGCGTCGGCCCGGTTGGCCATGGGGCGCGCGTCCCCCTGCTCGACCACGCGGCGCCAGTGGTCCTCGGGCTTCGCCCGCAGCCAGACCGTCACCGCGCAGCGCCGCAGCCGCTCGAAGGTCGCCGGATCGGTCACGAGGCCGCCGCCCGTGGCCACGATCCCGTGGGCGCGCGCGTCGGCGAGCCGCGCGAGCTCCTCGCGCTCCAGCCGCCGGTAGTAGGCGTTTCCGTGGATCTCGAACAGGGCCGCGAGGCTCATCCCGGCGCGGGCCGCCACGAGCCCGTCGAGCTCTAGGAAGGGCACCCCGAGCCGCGCCGCCGCGCGGCCGCCGATCGTTGTCTTGCCGGCCCCGCGCAGGCCGAGCAGCGCGACGAGGACCCCGCCGGCCGCCCCCGCCTCGCCCGGCGACGGGCCGCGCGACGCATGCTCCTCGACGAGCTCGCCCGCCGAGAGCAGCGCGGCGGCCGAGGTGCCCAGCGCGCGACCGATGTCCTCCAGCCGCACCACGGACACGTTCGCCCGCCCGCTCTCGAGCAGCACCAGGAAGCGCTCGCTCACCCCGGCGAGCTCGGCGAGCTCGCGCAGGGTGAGCGCGAGCTCCTGGCGACGCCGCCGGAGCCGCCCGGCGAGGTGCGCGAGGATCGGCGACGCGCCACCGTCGGCGCCGTCCGCGACGGCCTCCGGGCCCTGGCTCTGCCCGGCGCGCTCCCGAGGCGATGTCTGGCGAGGCGGCATCTCGTCACTGCACTATATTTCATGAAGACTGCGCCATCAAGAACTATACTGCTTGACTGAAACCCGTCGCGGTGGTGGGCTCGTCGGGTATGGAAGCGACCACCTCTGCTCCTTCGGCGGCGTCGGCGCCGCAGACCCGAGCCCGGGAAGAGGGCTCATCCGGCGAGGGCCCGCCCCTCCGCTTCGAGACGGAGCCGGGCCGTTACCGGCACTGGAAGCTCTCGTTCGAGGGGGCGATCGCGCGCGTGGCGATGGACGTCGACGAGGACGCGCCGATGCGGCCCGGCTACCAGCTGAAGCTGAACAGCTACGACCTCGCGGTCGACATCGAGCTCGCCGACGTCGTGCAGCGGCTGCGCTTCGAGCACCCCGAGGTGAAGGCGGTGGTCGTGACGAGCGCTCAGCCGCGGATCTTCTGCGCGGGCGCGAACATCTACATGCTCGGGTCGTCGTCGCACACGTTCAAGGTCAACTTCTGCAAGTTCACGAACGAGACGCGGCTCGCGCTCGAGGAGGCGTGCTCCGAGAGCGGGCAGCGCTACCTCGCGGCGCTGAACGGCGTCGCGTCGGGCGGCGGCTACGAGCTCGCCCTCGCGTGCGAGGAGATCTGGCTGTGCGACGACGGGAGCAGCGCCGTCTCGTTCCCGGAGACGCCGCTGCTCGCCGTGCTCCCGGGCACGGGGGGGCTCACGCGGCTCGTGGACAAGCGCAAGGTGCGGCGCGACCTCGCGGACGTGTTCTCGACGCTGGCCGAAGGGGTGCGCGGCAAGCGCGCGCAGGAGTGGGGCCTCGTCGATCGCTCGATCCCGAGGAGCCGCTTCGATCAGGCGGTGGCCCAGCGCGCCGCCGAGCTCGCGGCGGCGACGCCGGACAGGCCGGGGCCGGGGGTGAAGCTCGCGCCGCTCGAGGCGCGGCGCGCCGAGGACGGCGACGTGTCCACCTGCGACTACCGCCACGTCTCGCTGAAGGTCGACCGCGCCGCGCGGACGGCGGAGATCCGCGTGCTCGGGCCGGACGGCGACGGACGCGAGGGGCCGCTCGACGCCGCCGGGATGCGCCGGGCCGGCGCGGACCTGTGGGCGCTCCGCGCGTTCCGCGAGCTCGACGACGCGCTCCTCGATCTCCGCTTCAACCACCCGACGGTGGGCCTCGTCCTCCTGAGGACGACCGGCTCGCCGGACGCGGTGCGGGCCGCGGACGAGGCGCTGTGGGCGAGCCGGGACGACTGGTTCGTGAAGGAGGTCCTGCTCCACATGCGGCGCGTGCTCAAGCGGCTCGACCTCACGGCGCGCAGCGTGTTCGCGCTGATCGAGCCGGGCTCGTGCTTCGCGGGGAGCCTGTTCGAGCTCGCCCTCGCGGCAGACCGGTCCTACATGCTGGACGGCGGAGAGGACACGTCGGCCGCGACGATCGCGCTGAGCTCGCTCAGCTTCGGTCCGCTGACGATGTCAAACGGCCTGACGCGGCTCGCGTCGCGCTTCCTGGGCGCGCCGGAGCGCGCGGCCGCGCTGAAGGAGAGGACGGGCCTCCTGTCCGCCGAGGAGGCGCTGGAGGAGGGCCTCTGCACCTTCGCGCCGGACGCGATGGACTGGGACGACGAGGTGCGGCTCGCGATCGAGGAGCGCGTGAGCCTGTCGCCCGACGCGCTCACCGGGATGGAGGCGAGCCTGCGCTTCT
>JAICEP010000103.1 GCA_025924095.1 Sorangium sp. | reverse complement strand
CGCAGCCCGGTCTGGAGCGGGGCCCGCTCGACGGGGATCGCGAGCGCGATCGGCGCCTCCGCCGGGGCTGCCGCGGCGCCCTTCGGCGCGGCAGCGGCAACGCGCCGCGGGCGCGCGGCGACGGGCGCGGGCTTGCCGGACGGCGGCGCGGCGGCGGCGGGACGGGGCGCGCCTGCGCTCAGCAGGCCGAGCGCCGCGAGCCCGGCCGTGAGGGCACCGCGGAGCAGGGTTCGGCTCACGGTCGTGGACACGGCAGGGCGATAGCACGTCGCCGGCGGGGCGCGCCCGCCGCGCGGCGCAGCGACCGCGCTTCACGCGGTCGGCGGTCTCGCGTAGGCTCACGCCGCAGCTTCCGAGGTCACGAGCGCGCGCCGCGCGCCGCCCCGAGCTCAGAGAGAACCGCCGATGCCCGACGTTCAAAACTTGATGAAAGCCGTGGTCGGAACGCTCGTCTTCGTCGCCGTGGGGCTGATCGTCTTCCTGCTGGCGTTCATGCTGATCACGAAGCTGACCCCGTTCTCCATCCGCAAGGAGATCGAGGAGGACCAGAACACGGCGCTCGCGATCGTGATCGGCTCGGTGATCCTGGGCCTCGCCTGGATCATCTCGGCGGCCATCCACGGCTGACGCGCGGGTCTCGGCGTTGGCCACGGCCGGGCCTGACCTCCTCGGCGCGCTGCCGGCCGGGCGGCGCGGCGCGGCCCGCGGCGCCTTCCTGTGGGGCCGCGGCGTCGACCTCGCGGTGTTCGGCGGCTCCGCGGCGGTCGCGCTCGCCCTCGCGGCGCTCTCCTCGGGGGGCGCGCTCCCGACCTGGGGCTTCGTGCTCTTCGTGGTCGGCGTCGACGTGGCTCACGTGCACACGACGCTCTTCCGCACGTACCTCGATCCCGAGGAGCTCCGCCGCCACCCGGCGCTCTACGCCGCCGCGCCGCTCGCCTGCTACGCCGCCGGCGTCGCGCTGCACCTCGCCTCCGAGCTGACGTTCTGGCGCGCGCTCGCCTACGCCGCCGTGATCCACTTCGTGCGCCAGCAGATCGGGTGGGTCGCCATCTACCGAGCGCTCGCGGGCGAGCGCTCGCGCGTCGATCGCCTCCTCGACGACGCGCTCATCTACGCGGCGACCGGGTGGCCGCTCCTCTACTGGCACGCGCACCCGCCGCGCGCGTTCCGGTGGTTCGTGGACGGCGACTTCGTGAGCTCCCCGCGGCTCGCCGACGCGGTGGGCCCGCTCGGCGCGGTGTACGCCGCGCTCGCCGTCGCGTACGTCGCCCGCGCGATCCAGCGGGCCTGCGTCGCGCGCGCGCCGCTCAACCTCGGCAAGCACGTGGTCGTCGCGACGACCGCGGCGACCTGGTACGTCGGCATCGTCGCGACCGACAGCGACTTCCAGTTCACGGTCACGAACGTGATCGTCCACGGGGTGCCGTACATGGCGCTCGTCTTCGCGTACGCGCGGGAGCGGGCCCGCGAGGCGCCCCGCTCGCTGCTCGCGCGGCTCGTCGCCGGCGGGCTCCTCGCCTTCCTCGGGTTCGCGCTGGCGCTCGCGTTCGCCGAGGAGATGCTCTGGGATCGGCTCGTCTGGCACGACCAGCCGGAGCTCTTCGGCGGCGCCGTGGACGAGCCGCTCCTCGGCCCCCGCGCGCGGGCGCTGCTCGTGCCGCTGCTCGCGCTCCCGCAGGCGACCCACTACCTGCTCGACGCGGTGGTCTGGCGCCGTCGCCACACGGGCCCCGCCCAGGCGCGCGCGCTCGGGTTCCGGTCCGGCGCGGTGGAGGGCGCGGACGGCGAGGGGGGCGAGGAGGGCGGCGGGCGCGGCGGCGGCGGCGGGACGGACGCCGTGTCGGTTCGGGCGAGCCGAGAGGCTTGACCCGCGACGCAACTCCCGTAACCCTCGGCGCTTCGCATGGCTTCGCTCGCGGCGCCCGTGCTCCAGCCACGTCCCTCGCCCCCGGCTCGGGCGCGGAGCCGGCGCCGCCTCGCGCAGCCCGGAACCATGGATCCCGGAGAAGATCCGAAGATGCTGAGACCATGCAATGCGTGCGCGGCCTGCGCCTGCTATCGCTTCGGCATGCTTGTGCAGTCTGGGAGAGGTGACAGACATGACTGAACCACGGCCAACCGACGGGCCCGGCGCGCCGCGCCTGACGCCGATTCCCCCGAATCCGCGCGCGCCCGTCCTCCTGGTCGACGACGACGCCGAGCTCCGCGAGATGCTCCGCGAGATGCTCGAAGCCTCCGGCTACGATGTTTACTGCGCCAGCAACGGCAAGGAGGCGCTCGATCTGCTGCACGAGGCAGACCCGCCGCCCGGGCTCATTCTCCTCGACCTGATGATGCCGGTGATGACCGGCGAGGAGATGCTCGCCGCCTTGAAGCAGGTGCATGCGCTCGCGGCCATCCCGGTGACCATCGTCTCCGGCCACGACGTCCCGCCCGAGGGCACGGCCTACCTGAAGAAGCCCGTCGATTTCGGGGCGCTGATCGGCATCGTCCAGAAGACCTGCGGCTAGCGTCTCCGCGCACCTGCCGAGCTCGCACGGCAGGTGCGAGCCCACGCACCGATCGAGCTCGGCGCTGCGCTCGCGCCCCCTCAGGCCGCCGGTGAAGCGCCGCCGTGCAGCACGGGATCGACGCCGGCCCGCTCGCCGCGCAGCTCGGCCGGCGCCGGCGACCGCGGGCTCATCGCCGCGAACGCCAGGAGCCCCACCACGGTCAGCAGGAGCGCGAGCGCGAACGCCGCCGCGAGGAACAGGATGCCGAACGACGCGCGGTCGGTTCCGCCGTCGCCCGCGCCCTGCTCCGGGTCCTCGTCGCGTCGCTCCGGCTCATCCACGCTTCGCCCTCCGCTCGGTGGTTGTGCTTACCGCCTCGCGCCGGATGGCGCAACGGACGCAGCGAGCCCCCGCGGGATCGGCCGCGTTCACGGCGGATCGGCCGTGTTCACGCGGGCGCAGCAGCGTCCCCGGCGGACCCGCGGGTGAGGACATTGTCTGTCCGGAAGGCCCATCGCCGTCCGCCTCCGGCGGCGATAGGTTCGCCTCCTCGGAGGGCGAACGAATGGCAGAAGGCCGCACCAGCGACGCTGTGGAGAAGAGCGGACAGGCGAGCTCCGATCGCCTGTGGATCCTTGTGCACACAAGCCATCGTGAGTCAGCTCCAGAGCGCGTGAGCGGCCGACACCCGCGTGAAACCTTGGTGGTGCGCGACGGCGACAACGTCCTCGTCAGCGTCGATGTGGGCAGGGGCTCGGCGCTCGCCGTGCCCTTCAACAAGGCAGAGCTCGGCTGCCCGGAGACCACGCTCGTCGTGCGGCTCGCGGCCAGCTCGACGCCGTGCGCCCGATGCGTCGACGACAGCCTCGCCAGGACGGCTCAGGAGCTCGGCGGGCTCGACGCGGAGAGCGTCTTCCGCGCGGTCCGCGCCGCGATCACCGGCTGCGCCGAGCGCGCGCACGGCGAGCGGCCCGGCAGCTCGACCGAGGGCGGACCTCCGCCCGAGAGCGCGGGGCCGCGGTCGTGCGGCGCGCTCCGCCTGGCGCCGGCCAACGCGCCTCACGTGCCCGCGGGGAGCGCGCTCCCGTCGGACAGCGATATCGATGTCATCCTGATCATCTGAGTCAGGCCCCGCCGGGAGACGGCGAGTCGGCTCAACGCGGCTCGGGATGGGCCCATCGCCGATCGCGCGCTCGCAAGGGGTAGTGGTCAAATTGGAACATGAAGGCGGGAAGGTAGGAAGAAGAGATCAATGATCTTGCCATCTTCCCATCTTCCCGCCTTCATGTGGGCTCTCTCTGGGCAAAGTTGACCACGACCCGACGCCGGGGTGCGTCGCGGCCCCGGGGCTCCGAAATTTGGCCCTCCCGCCCCCGGCGTGCGAACCGAGGGATCGGAGACCTCTGCAAGGATGACCAGCCCTCGCTCCCACGCCGAGCTCGTGACGCTGCGCAAGCTCGCGCAGGACCTCGCCGCCCAGCGCAAGGAGCGCATGTCGAGCGTGCACCTCCTCGCGGCCATCGCCATGAGCGGAGGCCCGGCCGCGGACCTGCTCCGCGATCGGCGGCTCGACGACGAGGCCCTGCTCAAGGCGACCCGATCGGTCGACGACGAGGGGCCCGACCCGATCGGCCGGGCGATGGGGGGCGCGCGCGACGTCGCGAAGCGCGCGACGGCGAAGGAGCCCGCGGCGCTCCACCTGCTGCTCGCGCTGCTGTCCGACCGCAGCTCGGCCGCGCACCGGGCGCTCACGCAGTCGGGGGTCGACCTCGCGCGGCTGCGGACCTCCGCGCTCCAGATCGCGCTCGGCGTCGTGCAGGCGCGGCGGACGCCCGTGCGGGGGATCCACGACGGCGGCGCGCCGGAGAAGCCGGCCGCGCCGGCCAAGGCGTCGCCGGCGCGCCGCGCCCGCGGCGAGGGCGAAGGGCCGGAGCGCACGTCGCGCATGCCGGCCGAGCTGCGGCCGGCCAGGGGCGCCGGCGTCACCGTGCCGGAGCTGCGGCCGTCGAAGGGCGCCGGCGTCACCGTGCCGGAGCTGCGGCCGTCGAAGGGCGCCGGCGCGCCGGAGCCGCGGTCGTCGAAGGGCGCCGGCCCGGGCGTCACCGTGCCGCTGTTCCCGCCGCCGCGCCCCCGGCCCATCGCGGCCCCGGGCGCTGGCGAGGCGCCCCTCCCCGCCGAGCCGGCCGCGGCCCTCGCGCCCGCGCCCCGGCGCTCCCTCCTGGCGGACGACGCGCTGGCCTCGCCCGCCGTCCCGGCCGCCTCACCCGCGGGGCGGCCGGTCGCGGCGCTCTCGGCCGCCGCGAGCGCCGTCGCGGCGCGCTTCACCCTCGACCGTGGGCGCTTTCCGGCCCTCGCCTCGCTCGGCCACAACCTCTCGCTCGCGGCGGCGCAGGGGGAGCTCGAGCCGATCGTCGGGCGCGAGCGCGAGATCGAGCAGGCGCTCGACGTGCTGGCCAAGCGCAACGCGAACAACCCTTGCCTCCTCGGCCCGGCGGGCGTGGGGAAGACCTCGGTGGCGCGCGGCATCGCGCACCGGCTCGCGTTCGAGGAGCGGGAGCCGCGCATCGTCGTCGAGCTCGTGCCCTCGGAGCTGCTCGCCGGCACGGGCGCGCGCGGCGCGCTGAGCGAGCGTCTGTCCACGCTGCGGGCGGAGCTCCGCGAGGCGGGCGGGCGGGTGATCCTGTTCATCGACGGCATGTCGGAGCTGTTCGGCAGCGGCGCGCTCGACGAGGCGATGGCCGAGCTCAAGCTCGCGCTCGCCCGCAGCGAGCTCACGCTGATCGGCACCGCCACGCCCGAGGAGTACCGGAAGAGCATCGAGGTCGACCCGGCGCTCGCGCGGCGCTTCACGATCGTCGAGATCGACGAGCCCGAGGAGGACGAGGCGTTCCTGCTGCTCCAGAGCGTCGCGGTCGGGCTCGGCGCGCACCACGGGCTCGCGTTCACCGACGAGGCGCTGGCCTCGGCCGTCGCCTGGTCGGTGCGCTACCTGCCGGGGCGCGCGCTGCCCGACAAGGCGCTCTCGATCCTCGACCTCGCGGGCGCGCGCACCCGCCGGCGCGCGCAGGCGCCCGCGAGCGCCCGCGCCCAGCTCCGCGAGCCCGCGCGGCAGGTGGGGCCCGCCGAGGTCGCCGAGGTGGTCGCCGAGCTCGCCGATCTCCCGGTCGAGCGGCTGCTCGAGACCGACCGCGAGCGGATGCTCTCGCTGGAGACGCTGCTCGCCGACCGGGTCGTGGGCCACGGCGAGGTGCTCGCGCGCATCGCCCGGGTGCTGCGCCGGAACGCGGCCGGCCTGCGCGCGCGCCGCCCGATCGGGTCGTTCCTCTTGCTCGGCCCGACCGGCGTGGGCAAGACGGAGACGGCGAAGGCGATCGCCGAGGCGCTGTTCCACTCGCCGGACGCCATGACGCGGCTGGATTTCTCCGAGTACGCCGAGTCGCACGCGGTCGCGCGCCTGGTCGGCGCGCCGCCGGGCTACGTCGGCCACGAGGCGGGCGGCCAGCTCACCGAGGCGGTGCGGCGGCGGCCGTACCAGGTGGTGCTGCTCGACGAGATCGAGAAGGCGCACCGCGACGTGCTCGAGGCGTTCCTTCAGGTCTTCGACGAGGGCCGCATGACCGACGGCCGCGGCCGTCGGGTCGACTTCACGAACACGGTCCTCGTGATGACCTCGAACCTCGGCGCGGCGGAGGCCGGCGCGCTCCGCTCCGAGCGCTCCGTCGGCTTCGCGCGCGCCTCCGCGGCCGTGACGCCCGAGCGCCTCGGCGAGGCGATGCTCGCCGCGGCCCGCGCCACGCTCCCGCCCGAGCTCTACAACCGCATCGACGAGGTCCTCAGCTTCGCGCCGCTCACGCGGGCGGACGTCGCCGAGATCACGCGCCGCCTGCTGGGCGGCCTGGAGCGCGAGCTCGAGGCGCGCGGCGTGGAGCTCGAGGTCGAGCCGGAGGCGATCGACGCGCTGCTCGACGCCGGCGGGTTCGATCCCGAGCTCGGCGCCCGGCCGATGAAGCGCACGATCGCGCGGCTCATCGAGGCGCCGCTCGCGGAGCTGATCCTGCGCGGCCAGCTGGAGGAGGGGTCCGCGGCGCTCGTCGGCGTCGAGCAGGGCGAGGTCGTGGTGGACGCGATCGCGCGGGCCGGCGAGCGGCGTTATGCCGCGTGCTCGAGCTGAAGGAGGCGTCGCGCCACGCGCTCCCGCGAAGGCGTGGCGTTATGCCGCGTGCTCCAGCTGGAGGCCGAGGGCCCTCGGGTCGAAGTACGCCTTGAACCGCGTGATGAGCCCGGCGGGGTGCTCGATCACGCTCACGCCGTCGTACGAGAACACCGCCCCGCTGGACAGCGTTCCACGGCTCTTCCACTCGAGAACGGAGGCCCGGTCGGACCCGACGACGCACCGGAACTCGGACTGCACCTCGCCGAAGGTGTGGCGGTAGCTGCGCCAGAAATCGCGGGCGCCGTCCTGGCCGTGGAGCGGCCTCGACATCGCTGGATTGCTGAGCTCGGCGTTGGGCGCGAACAGCCGCGCCATGGGCTCGACGTCGCCGCGCTCCTCGATCCGGCGCAGGGCTTCGATGAACTCGTTCGCCTTGGACATGATGCCTCCTGCAGCGCGGGCGCCTGCAAGGGGCGGGCCTCGGCCCGTCGGACTACGGCGGTCCCGCCTCGATCGCCCGCCTGTACCGCTCGCGCCGGTGCGGTTCGCGCAGGATCTCGTAGGCCTCGTCGAGCACCTCGATGACGAGCCGCACGTCGTCGAGCAGGTCCACGGTCGCGGCCGTGAGCAGGGTGGACGGCTCGAACGCCTTCCTGAGCGCGAGGTACGCGCGGCGGATCTCGTAGTTCGTCGCGTCGCGCGGGATGCCCAGGATCGAGAAATAGTCCCCGTCCTCCACAAGCGCGAGCCGCGCCCGGACGCGCTGCCGGATCGCCTCCTCGTCGAGCGGATCCTCGACCGGCGGGGGCGGCGCCTCGGTGATCGACGGCGGGATGAGGACGTCGAGCACCTCCAGGCAGACGAGCGCGTAGATGACGCTCGCGTTCTCGGGCTCCGCCGCGCCCACGAGCTCGCCGACGCTCCTGCCGCGCGCGGTGCGCACGAGCTCCTCCTCCTCGCGCGGGAGCGCGCACTCGCCGAGCAGGTTGCGCCGGACCCCGTCGTCGAGGCGCGCGCCCGGGCCGCCGAGGCGGCGCAGGGCCACCTCGGGGGCGATCACACGGCGGATCGTCTCCACGAAGACCTCGGCGCCCGTCGCGCCGCCGAAGACGTTCGGCTCGGCCTTGAGCCGGCCCGGCGGCTCGGCCTCCAGATCGCACGTGCCGGCCTCGATGAGCACGACGTGGCCGATGACCCACTCGGCGTGCGCGCGCAGGACCGGCCAGAGGTCGTCCTGGCCGAGGTGGCCGTGCGCGATGAGCGCCGCGCCGGCGTGCCGGCCCGACGCGGGGAGCTTGCCCGCGAGCCGCATCGCGACCTCGCGCTCCATGTCGCCCCGCCCGACGAGGAAGGCGAGCAGCGTCTCCTCCGGGATGCTCGAGCCGGCCGTGACGAGATCGCCCTCGTGCAGGACGATGCGCCGCGCGCCCTCCTCGGTCGTGATCGCGAGAGAGCCGGAAGAGCGGCTGCCCACCGCGCGGGCTAGCGCGCGCGGCGCGTCGCCCGGGCCGAGCACCGTGGTCGAGGAGGCGCCGCTGGAGATCGGCGCCTCGTCGTCGAACTGCGGCGGCGGAGCGTGACCGAGCGCGCCCGTGCTGACCGTGGCGGGCGCGGAGGGCACCGCCGGCATGGGGGGCATGGGCGGCGCCGGCCCACGGAAGGCTGCGCCGGAGATCGCCATGGACGACGGCGCAGACAGCGGCATGCGGCCGAACGAGCCCGGCGCGGCGGGCGAGATCGGCGGGAGGAGACCGCGCCCGAGCGTGCCCGCGTTCACCGTGGCCGGCCCGCCGGCGGGCACCGGGGCGCGCCCCGCGGCGGCGGAGCGGAACGGCGCGGGCCCAGGCTGCAGCGGCTCAGGCTCGGCCCCGCCGCCCCCCGGCGGCAGCAGCGCGGTCCTCACCTCGACCGAAGGCGGCGACAGGAACGCGACGCCCGGCGCGGGCTGCGGAGACGGCGGAAAGCCGGGCGCGCGCGGGTCGCGGGCGCCGCGCGACCGGGTCGGCGGCGGCTCGGTGTAGCGCTGGCGGCGGCTCGGCTCGATCCGACCCGACGGGGCGCGCACCCAGTCGAGGTCCTCGCCGCGCGGGGGGCCCGGCTGCGCGCGGTCCCACGCGGGCTCCTCGCGCGGCGCGGGCGAGGGCGACCGCTCCCACGCGGCCTCGGCGCGCGGCGGCGGCGACCCGAAGCCGTGGGGCCGGCCCGCGTCGCGCGGGGTCGGCGGCGCGGCGTCGCGCCCGCCGCTCCGGCGCGCGGGGGCGCCGTGATCGCGCTCCTCCCTGCCGAGCAGGTGCCCCTCCCGGTCGATCGAGAACGCCGCGAGCTCGGGCCCGGCGCGCTTCGTCGCGTACGCCGCGTCGAGCGACGCATCGCCGTGGAGCTCGTCGTCGTGCTCGTCCTCGCCCGGCTCGGCGAGCTCGGCGAGGAGGTCGCCCGGCCCGGTGTTCTCGGCGCGCGTGGCCGGCGGGTGCGGAGCGGCCGCGGCGCCGTACGGGTCGGAGCTGGCCCGCGGCTGCGAGCCCGAGCCGGCGGGCAGCGGCGCCTGGCCCGCGCTCGCGCCGGTGCGCGGCTCGTCTTCCTCCGGATCGAGCGGCTCGTCGAGGGCCGAGAGCAGCTCCGGCGACAGCATCAGGTCGACGTCCTCCTCGGCCGCCGGGATGCTCGACGGGCGCGCCTTCGCCGTGACCCGCTGCTCGGCGGCGACGAGGATCTCCTCGAGCTCCGGGCTGATCCGCGCCGGCAGGAGCCGCGGACCGACCTCCGCGCCGTCCTCCGGCGGCGGCAGCACCGAGCCGACGTCGAGCCGGTCGAGATCGCTGGAGAAGTCCGGGTTCGACGGGACCTCGTTGTCGAATGCGCCCGGGTAGCCCGCCGGCAGGCGCGCCGCGGCGGTCGGGTCCCCGCGGAAGCGCCCCGGCTCCGCGACCGCGCTCACGTGCGCGGCGAGCTCGGCGATGTCGACCGGGCGCTCGAAGACCTGCCCGAACAGCTGCGGATCGAGCTCCGCCGAGCGGACCGGATCGCCCACGAGGAGCACGGACGCGGCGACGCCGCCCGCCCGGAGGTAGAGCCGCTCGAGCGCCTCGATGGTGCCGGGCTCGTCGATGTCGACGATCACCACGCGCGGCGCGTCGCTCGCGAGGCGCGCCTCGAGCTCGTCGATCGGCGCCGCGATCACCTCGAAGCCCCGGCCCCGCAGCGCCGCGCCGATCGCCGCGCCTTCCGCCGAGCCGTCGGCCACGAGGATGGCGCCCGCGCGCAGGCGCGCCTGCACGGCTTCGTGGTCGTCGCGGAGCTCGGACACGGCGGTCATCTCGTGGCGGAGGCCCAGCGGAGCAGCACTCAGGCCCCCGGTTCGCCTGGACTGTCGGCGGTCGCAGGCGGGCTGTCAAACGGGTTCGCGGCCTCTCGGGTGTTACCGCCCGCGCGGCGGCTCTCCCGCCGCAGGGCGCGCGGCGTGGTAGACCTCGGCACATGGTGCTCGGCGCTGCCCCCAACGAGATCGCCCTGGCGGCCTTCCTGCTCATCGTGGTGCTGCTCGCCCCGAAGATCGGCCGCATCGGCGAGGCCATCGGCGGGCTGTTCGAGCGGAACGCGCCCGCGGCGGACGGAGGCGCGCCCGAGGACAGCGCGGAGCCGCCGGAAGAGCGCCAGGAAAGCTGAGCGCGCCCCCTCGCCGGCCGCCCCCGCCGGCGCTTGCGTTCTGTTTTGTTGGAATTCATAGTTTTTCGATGGCTGTGCACGAGCCGGCTCCACCGCGGCCGCCGCGGCGCGCGGAGATCGCGGCGCGGATCCCGCGCGGGTACTCCCCGGCGCTCCACCTCGCGGCCCCCACGGCGCTCGGCGCCCTCGCGCTCGCGGCGGCGGTGCGGCTCGTCGACGCGGTCGAGGCCGTCGAGCTCCTCGCGGTTCCGGCGACGCTGCTGCTCGCCTTCGCCTTCGAGTGGTGGGCGCACAGGTCGGTGCTGCACCGGCGGGCGCCGCTGCTCGGCGGGCTGTGCGAGCGGCACGAGCGCGAGCACCACCTCGCCTTCACCGCCGACGACATGGCGCTGCGGAGCGCCCGCGAGCTCTGGCTCGTGCTGATGCCGCCCTACTCGGCGCTCCTGGTCCTCGCCCTGCTGCTGCCGCTCGCCGCGGGGGCGGGCCTCGTGTTCTCGCGGGACGCGGCGCTGCTCGGGCTCGCGACGGCGATGGCGTTCTTCGTCAGCTACGAGTGGATGCACCTCGCGTATCACCTGCCGCCGGACAGCCCGGTGCACCGCGTCCCAGGGCTCGCGCGGCTCCGCGAGCACCACCGGCGGCACCACGACCCGCGGCTCATGAAGCGCTGGAATTTCAACGTGACCGTGCCCGTGTTCGACGTCGTCCACGGGACGCGCTGGTCGCCGCGGCCGCGCAGCGGAGCGTAGCCGCCGCGCACGGGAGCGTGGCCGCCGCGCACCGGGGCGCCCGCGGTGCCCGTGTGCTAACGGGTCGCGCGTGCAGACGCGGACCAGAGACGGCCTCGTCCTCCTGCTCGCCGGGGTCCTGCTCGGCGGCGGGCTCGCCTGGCTCGTCGGCCGGCGGCAGGAGAGCCCCCCCGCCGCGCCCCGCGCGCTCGACGCCGTACCGGCGGGCGCGCTGCTCGTCGCGACCCTCGATCTGCCGGCGCTGCGCGCCTCGCCCGCGTTCGCCTCGTTCCTGCGCGAGGAGCGCGAGATCCCGGGGCTCGGCAAGGTGCGCGACGTGTGCGGCTTCGACCCGATGGCCGGGCTCACGGAGGTCGCCATCGCCATCCCGGCGGCGGGCGATCCCGGCGACTTCGGGCTCGTCGCGGCCGGCGCCGTGCAGGACGAGGCGCTGCTCGCGTGCGCCTCGAAGGTGATCGAGGCCCGCGGCGGGCAGCCCGTCGTCGCCGCGCTCGGCAGCTTCCGCGCGGTGCGGGACGCGAGCGCCGAGGGCCGCGGCGAGATCGCCGTGCGCCCTGGCGGGCCGATCCTGCTCGGCGGCGGCGCGTACCTGCGCGCCATGGTCGACGCGGCCGACGGGCGCGCGGCGGCCGTCGGCGCGAGCGCCGCGCACGACGCCATCGCCCGCGCGGTGGGCGAGGGCGCGGCGCGCGTCACCGTGGTCCTCACGCCCGAGCAGCGCGCCGAGCTCGGGCGCGAGCTCGCGCTGAGCGGCGCCGGCCGGTCGCCCGCGGCGTCGATCGTCTCCGGCGGCGCCACCGTCGCGCTCGGCCCCGAGATCGCCGTCCACGGCGCCGTCCTCTGCGACGCCGAGGCCCCCTGCGCCGAGCTCGGCGCACAGCTGAGCGCCGCCCGCGACGCGCGCGCGGAGGACCTCGCGACGCGGCTCCTCGGCCTCGGGGGCGTGCTCGAGCGCATCGCGATCGCCGCCGAGGGCAAGGCGCTCCACGCCCGCGTCAGGCTGTCGGCCGAGGAGGCCGGCGCCCTCGTCGACCGGCTCGCCTCGCTGCGCGGCCTGCGCCAGCCGTCGCTCTCGCCCAGGGAGCCGCCCGCGCCGCAGCCGCCCGCGCTCGAGGGCAGCGCGCCGCCGCGCGGAGACGCCGCCGCGCCGCCGCCCGACGCGGTCCTCACGCCGCGGCAGCGGACGGGGCCGGACGACGGCGGCGCGCGGTAGCGCCGGCGGCGCGTGAGCAGGTACACCCGGGTCGCAGCCGCAGCGACCACCGCGCCGCGCTGCGGCGGAGCGATTCCGTGGTCCGCCTGACGAGCGAGCCGTCCCGTCGGCGGAGCCGCGCGGCGCCGCCGAACGCGGGCCCCACGCCCTGTCCCGAACTCCTGTACGCTGAGCTTTGCCTTCGGACGGGATCGGCGCTCCGGTCCATCCCGCCGCGCAGCAGGTGGGTGGGGGCTTATCGCATGCAGCTGGTCGGGATCTCCGCCTCGGTGGTCGTCGGGACCCTCGTAGTGATCGCCCTCTGGGCGGTCCGCCGGCGGCTCCTCGCCCGCGAGCGCGAGCTCGATCGCAAGGCCGAGGAGCTCGCGGTGAGCCGCGCCGCGGAGCTGCGGCTCGGCGAGGAGCTCGGCGAGGCGCGGCGGGCCGAGGAGGAGGCGCGCAGGGCGCGGGCGGAGGCCGAGGCGGCGAGCCGGGCGAAGAGCGCGTTCCTCGCCAACATGAGCCACGAGCTCAGGACGCCGCTCAACTCGATCCTCGGCTTCGCGCAGCTCATGGAGCGCGACCTCTCGCTCGGCGACCGGCACCGCGAGAACCTCGCGGTCATCTGCAAGAGCGGCGAGCACCTGCTCGGCCTCGTGAACGACATCCTCGAGATGGCGAAGATCGAGGCCGGCCGGATGACGCTCGCCGACGCCGACTTCGACCTCCACGCCATGCTCTCGGGGCTCTCGGAGATGTTCGCTGTCGAGGCGCAGAAGCGAGGGCTCACGCTCACCGTGGAGCGCGAGCAGGACGTGCCGCAGCACGTCCACGGCGACGAGGGGAAGCTCCGGCAGGTGCTCATCAACCTGCTCGGCAACGCGCTCAAGTTCACGCCCCGGGGCTCGGTGACGCTGCGCGCGTGGGCGCGGCGCGGGACCGGCGCGCCCGACGGCGCGGCGGCGGCGCCGACGCGGGTGTCGTTCGAGGTGATCGACACCGGCCGGGGCATGGCCAGGGAGGAGATCGAGGAGCTCTTCGAGGCGTTCGCGCAGACCGCGGCCGGGCGGCGGTCCGGCGAGGGCACCGGCCTCGGCCTGCACATCAGCCGGCGCATCGTGCGGGTGATGGGGGGCGACATGCAGGTCGAGAGCCAGCTCGGCCGCGGGACGACGCTCCGCTTCGACGTGCGCCTGACGCTGGCCGACGAGGGCGACGCGCGATCCGGCGGCGCGGCGCGCCGTCCGCCGGCGCGGCGGGTCGTGAGGCTCTCGCCGGGCCAGCCGAGGTACCGCGTGCTCGTGGTCGACGACCGGTGGGACGTGCGCCATTGCCTGCTGAAGCTGCTCGACTCGGTGGGCGTCGAGGTGCGCAGCGCGACAAACGGGCTCGGCGCCGTGGCCCAGTGGGAGACGTGGGCGCCGCACCTCGTCCTGCTCGACCTCCGCATGCCGCTGCTCGACGGCTACGAGACGGCGACCCGCATCAAGTCGAGCCCGCGGGGGCGGGAGACGGTCGTTGTCGCGATGACCGCGAGCGCGTTCGAGCAGAACCGGTCGCTCGCGGCGGAGGCCGGGTGCGACGATTTCCTGAGCAAGCCGTTCCGCGACGCGGACATCTTCGACCTCCTGACGAAGCACCTCGGGGCCCGCTTCGACCACGAGGATCGCCCCGCGGAGCGGCGGCCGGCGCCCGCGGCGCCGGCGGTCGACCTCGCGCGCGCGGCGGCCGGGCTGCCCGCGTCGCTGCGCAAGGACCTCCGGCGGGCGGCTACGCGGCTCGACGCCAAGGCCGTCCTGGCGGCCATCGACCGGTTCCGGCCGGAGGACGCGGAGCTCGCGGGGGCGGTGGCCGAGCTCGCGCGGGGGT
>JAICEP010000102.1 GCA_025924095.1 Sorangium sp. | reverse complement strand
CTGTCGCGCACCCGGAGATCCTGGTGCGCGTACGCGGGGAACTGGCCGTTGCCGAGATCCTCGTCGCCGGGGCACTGCGAGAGCGACAGCCCGGAGCAGTCCGAGGTGATGCAGCTGCCCTGCTCGGCGCCGACGCCCCTGGGGACGACCTTGAAGGGCAGCGTGTAGCCGTCCACCTGGCTGAGGTTGTACCAGGTCTGCGCCGTGCTCCCCTTGGCCGCGAAGGTGGCCTCGAACTTCGACTCGAAGGGCGGCTGGCAGCCGCCGGCCGGGCAAGGCGCGACGCTGTCGCCCGTCGTGCAGTTGCGGCCGCTCTCGTCACAGCCCGTCTTCGGCCAGAAGCGGGTCGCGCTGATGCCGCCTTCGGGCACGTCGTAGGTGTACGCGGCGCCCCGGGTGAGCTTGACGTTCTGCGCGCCCTGCACGTTGGTGGAGTGGGCGACCCAGATCGGCGCCGCGCAGTTGTTGATGACCTTGAGCGTGCGGGCGCCGGGGGACGGACCGCCGCTCACCTTGTCGAGGACCCAGCGCTGGTTGGCGGTGCCGCCGTAGGGGTACTGGAGGATGTCCGTCCCGTCGGCGGCGTCGCCCCACGCGAGGTCCACGGCCTGGTCGGTGTGGCGCGCGTGGATGCTGAACTGGGTGCCCCCGCGATTCACGAGCTTCCACTGCTGATTGGCGCCGCCGCTGTAACTCCATTGCTGGATGACGGCGTTCTGCGCGGTGCTCACGTCGCGCACGTCGAGGGCCTTGTCGCTGTTGACGTTGACGATCTTCCAGTAGCCGTCTGTCGTCGGGGAGACGTGGAACTTTTGCGCGTTGGTCCCGTTGCAGGTCCACTGCTGCATCCGCGTGCCATCGGCCGTGCTGGACGAGGGCACGTCGAGGCACTTGTTCGTGGCGACCGAGCGGATGACGTAGTCCCCCTCGGAGACGCTGGAGACGAGGACAGCATCCGAATCCTCGACGCTGGCCTCGGTCGACGCGGTCTCGTCATCGGCGACCAGACACCCCCCCATCATCAGGGTCCACCCCAGCGCCAGCGACAGACCCCCCACCGCGATTTTTCGAGCCATGATGCCCTCCTCGGTGTGCCCTGGTTCTCGGCGCACACGCTGTGTCGAGGCGTCATTGCATCCGGCGTTCCACGTGGACAACCCAGGGCGCCCGGCCACGCCGCGGTGAATCCGCAGTTATTTCGCCGGGATGCGAGGGGCGTGGGGGTGATCTCCGGGATCGCCCTGCGCCCCCGCGGGGCGATCTGCGGGATCGCCGTGGGCCAGGGAGGGGTGATCTCGCGGAGCGCTCCCCGCGCAGCCGAGCCCCCTCCGAGAGCGATGGCGCTTGCAGGGGCACATGCGGGTAGTGGTCACATTTGCCCAGAAAGAACTCACATGAAGGCGAGAAGGTGACAAGGCGACAAGATCATCGATGATCTTCTTCCCGCCTTCCTGCCTTCCTGTTCAAATGACCCTACTACCCAGCTGCGCCCCGAGCCCAGGAGATTGCGATGGCCCGCAGCGGCGGAGCGCATAGGCAATGCCGCTCTGGAGGGTGCCCATGGTGACGATCGAGCTCATCTCGATGTCCAGGCGCACCAAGGCCTGGGCCACCTCGGCGCGTATGCCGGTGAGCACGGCCTCGGTGCCGAGCAGGCGCAGCGCCCTCGCGGTCCCCAGGAGGGTCCCCGCGATGTGGGTGTCGATATGCTTCATCCCGGTGATGTCCAGTATCACGACCTTCGCCTGGCAGCGCTGGGCCCCATCGAGCGCGACCTCGAGCACCTGCGCCGCCCGCTCGGCGTGCATCGTGCCAATGAGCGGCATCACCATGATCCGGTCGGTGATCGGGATGAGCGGCGTGGAGAGCTCCGCCACCATGGCCCGCTGCGCGTCCAGCATCTGCCGCTGCAGCGCGGTCCGCTCCCGCTCCGCCTCCTCGCGCTGCACGAGCTCGATCTGCAGGCGCTCGTTGGCCGCGCCGAGCTCCGCGTTGGAGCGCCGGAGCTCGTCGGTGCGCTGGGCGACGTCGGCCTCGAGCCGCCCGTTGACGCGCTGGACCTCGTCGTTCGCCGCCCGTGTGCTCGCGAGGAGCAGCGCGTTCTCGATGGAGATGGCAGCCTGGGACGACAGGAGCCCGAGCAGCTCCACGCGGCTCGAGTTGAACGCACCGCACGCGGCGTTGTTCTCGAGGTAAAGGATGCCGCTCAGGCGCGCCTGGTGGAGCATGGGCAGGCAGAGGACCGACCTCGTGCCGCGCGCGACGACGCAGGGATCGCCGGAGAACCGGGCGTCGGCGCCGGCGTCGTCGACGACCAGCGGCTCGCGGATGCGGGCCACGAACAGCGCCACCGCGTGCGGCACATCGGCGCGCGCGTCGAGCGGCTCGCTCGGGCCGAGCACGAGCGCCTCGGGCTCCACGCCGAAGGTCGCCTCCACGAAGAGCCGCCCGTCGCGCTCCAGGAGCAACGCCCCCCGCTGCGCGCCCGCGTTCTCGAGCACGAGCGTCACAAGGCGCTCGATCACCCGCTCGAGCTCCGTCTCGCCGGCGATGCCCTGCGCGGCGCGGACGATCAGCGCCGCGTCCCGCAGGTTGCCGACGGTCGTCCGGCCCAGGATCGTCCTGCCGGCCGCCGTGCCCGAGACGCTGGAGGGGATCGACGAGACCTTCACGCCGTCGCCGGACGACGGCAGCAGCCCGGCGTGGTCCCGCGCGAGCGCGTCCGCCTTGGCCGTCGCTCCCCAGTGCTGATAGCCGAGGTACGCGTCGATCATGTACGCGCGCGCCACCTTCGCCCTGCCCGCGCGGAGGTGCATCTTCGCGCACAGCTCGTTCGCGAGCGCCTCGTCCTGCGGAAACCCGTTCTCCCGGGCCAGCGCGATCGACCGGTCGTAAAGGCGCATGGCCTCGAGCTGCTCGCCGGCGATGCGCGCCTCCTCGGCCTGGAGCAGCAGGAGCTGGTGCAGGAAGTTCATGGGCGCGCTCGCCGCGAGGCCCGCGATCCGCTCCCTGTGGCGGGCAACGGTCTGCGCGCGGCGCTCCGCCTCGTCGGGCGCGGCGGCGGGCAGCGCGAGGAGCGAGAGGCACGCATAAAAGGGCAGCCGGGTCGTGTGGTACATGCCGAACATGCCCACGCTCTTCGCCTCGGCGTCATCGGCCATCGCCGCGGCCCCCTCGTGATCGCCGTGGAGATACCGGAGCTGCAGCCTGAACATCGCGTGCAAGAAGATGGCCGCGCCCTGATCGCTCGCGTTCAGGCCCGCGAGGAACTGGTCCTCGTCGAAGTCGCCGTCGCTCAAGCTGTCGCGGGCCCGCGTCCGGCCCTGCAGGGCCGCGATCGCCTGCCTCACGACGAGCAGCACCGCCGTCGCGGTCGCGTCCTTGAGCCGCCGGGCCACGAGGAGGCCCCGGTCCGCCTCCTCGCGCAGCTCCTCGAGCTGGTGGCCCGCGCCGAGCTTCACGTTGAGCATCGCGTACCAGGCGATGCCGAGATAGACGAAGTCGCCTGACTCCAGCGCCTCCTGGCGCGCCCTCAGATAATAGGGCATCGCGTCGCGCACGGGCTCGGACAGATAGGAGTAGCCAGAGAACGCGGCGTTCACCTTGCCGGCCAGGCTGGCGTTCCGGAGCTTGTCATTCAGCGCGAGGGCGAGCCGGCCGAACGCGTGGCCGTCCGCGGGCCGCCCCTGCATGGTCGCGAGCATGAACCCGTAGACGAGGTACGCGAACGCGGACACGTCCGAGCTCCCGTGCTCCAGGGAGATGTTGACCTGCTTGAGGACGATCGCCTGGTAGAGCTCCGGCCTGGCGAAGAAGACCGGCATGGTCAGGTCGCACAGGAGCTGCAGGAGCGCCTTGCGCTCCGGGTCGTCCATCACCGGTGCGTCGATCAGATCCTCGATGCGCCTGCCCGCGAGGTTCCTGTCCACCGCCGAGAGCTCGGCCTCGACGCACGCCTGTCGCTCCGCCTCGCTGTCCGGCAGGGTGAAGCCGAGGAGGCGGAGGCCCTCGCGGCCCAGCTGCACCGCGTCGACGTACTTCCCCAGCGTCGAGTAGAGCACCACGCGCAGGTTGTGGATCTGCGCCTGCTCCGCGCTCGACCGCGCTCGAGGCAAGAGGGCTGTGAAGAGCTCCTCGGCCCGCTCCGGCGCCCCGCTCAGGTACACGCACTCCGCGTCCTCGCGGCTGAGCGCGAAGCAGAGCGCGTCGTGGCGCCCCCAGCCCGCGTCTCCCAGGAGCTCGAGCCCCGCGCCGAAGTAGTCTGCGCCCGCGGCATAGGCTGTCCTCGCCTTGGCCGCCCTGCCGGCCCGCAGGTTGAGCCGGGCCACGGCCACCCGCTCGGCCTCGTCGCGCATGCCCCGCGCGCCGAGGTTCAGGTGGCGGACGACATCGAGCAGGTGGTCGTCGGGCGGCGTCTCGCCGGCCCGCGCCCACAAGAGCCGGCCGATCTCCAGGTGGACCGCCTCCCTGCGCGCCGGCTCGACAAGCGAGTAGGCCGCCTGGCGCACCCGGTCGTGCAGGAATCGATACGATACGTTGAGCTCGCAAGGGACCGCCGAGGGCTCGGCGCCGGCGCCGCCGTCGAAGAAGCGATAGTCGCTGTCGAGCGGCACGATCAGGCCGCCGCGCAGCGCGTCCCACAGGTCAGCGGCCGTCGCGACGGGCGCCCTCTGCTGGATGGTCGCCAGCGTGGTCAGCTCGAACGCGTGGCCGAGGCACGCGGCGAGCTCCAGCGCGCGCCGCGTGGCCTTCGGGAGCCGGTGCAGCATGTCGAGCATCAGATCGACCACGTTGTCGCTGACCATCGCCTGCCGGACGCGCGCCACGTCCCACGCCCAGGCCTCCAGCGATGCGTCGAACCACAGCGCCCGCGCGTCGTGGAGCGCGCCGAGGAGCTGGCTCAGGAAGAACGGGTTGCCCTCGGTCTTCTCGAACACAAGCGCCGCGAGCGGCGCGACATCGTGCGGCTGCGCGCTCAGCGTATCGGCGACGATCTGCGTGACCGTGGGCAGGTCGAGCGCCCGGAGCTCGAGCTCGGCGATCTCGACGCCCGCCTCGCGGAGCTCGCCCAGCGCCGCGAGCAGCGGGTGGGCGGCGTCCACCTCGTTGTCGCGGTAAGCGCCGATGACCAGGAGGTACCTGCACTCGACGTCGGTCAGGAGGCGCTCGACGAGCCTGAGCGACGCCGGATCGGCCCACTGCAGATCATCGAGGAAGATCGCCAGCGGGCGCGTCGGGGAGGCGAAGACCTGCACGAAGCGCTGCACCAGCAGATCGAAGCGGTTCCTGGCCTCGCTCGGCCCGAGCGCCGGCACCTCCGGCTGAGGCCCGATGAGCAGCTCGAGCTCCGGGATGAGCTCCACGAGCAGCTGTCCGTTCGCGCCGACCGCCCCGAGCAGCTTGCCCTTCCACGCCTCGACGGCGCCCGCCGACTCGGTCAAGATCTGCCGGATCAGCTCACGGAAGGCCTGGGCGATGGGCGCGAGCGGGATACCTCGGTGGATTGGATCGAACTTCCCCTTCGCGAAATAGCCGCCATGACGGGCGATCGGCCTGTGGATCTCGTTCACCAGCGCGGATTTGCCGACACCGGAGTAGCCGGAGACGAGCACGAGCCCGGCCGCGCCGTGGCGGGCCCGGGTGAACGCGGACAGGAGCGCCTTCACCTCGTGCTCCCGGCCATAGAGCAGCTGCGGGACGCGGAGATCGAGCGGCATGTCGCGCTGACCCAGCGGAAACGGCTCGATCCGGCCTGTCGCCTGCCACCGCCGGAGGCACTCCTCGAGGTCCGATTTGAGCCCGCGGGCGCTCTGGTATCGCTCCTCCGGCGTCTTGGCCAGGAGCTTCATGATCACCCGCGAGAGCGCGCCGGGCACCTCCGGCGCCCGCTCGTCCGGCGGGGTCGGCGTGCGGGCCATGTGGCTGTGGATGAGCGCCGTCGGGTCGAGCCCCGCGAACGGGAGGACCCCTGTCACCATCTCGTACAGCGTGACGCCGAACGAGTAGAGATCGGCGCGCAGATCCACGATCCGGTTCATGCGGCCGGTCTGCTCGGGGGCGATGTACGAGAGGGTGCCTTCGAGGGCGTCCGGCGGGGCCGTCCTCGGCGTCTCCCGCGACAGGCGCGCCGCGATACCGAAGTCGACGAGCCGCGGGCTGTACGTCTCCTCGTCGATCAGGATGTTGTGCGGCTTGATGTCCTTGTGAATGATCCGGAGTCCGTGGAGCGCGTCGAGCGTGCCCGCGAGCGCGATCGCGATACGGAGCGCTGTCCCCACGTCGAGCCTGCGCGTCCTCAGCACGGTCTGCAGCGAGGAGGGGCCGAGGTCCTCCATGACGAGCGCGAGGCCCCTGCCGTACTTCTCGAGGGCATACGCCTTGACGACGCCGGGCACCTCGCCCGCGTCCCGCAGGATGGCGAGCTCGCGCCGCAACCGCGCCAGATCCCTGGCTGTCGGGAAATCAGACCGGGTTACCTTCACCGCGACCGGCGTGCCGTCATCGTCGCGGCGGCCGCGGTACAGCACGCTCTCGGCGCCCTCGTAGACCCTCTCGGACAGGGTATAACCAGACAGATCGATCATCGCGGTAAGGGTCCCCCAACCCCGCTTCTTCCACCCGAAGAAGCCGTATCGCCCACCGTTCCACGACCCCCGCGCGCCAAAACGCCCTGGACACGAGTGGCCTGTACGGACAGAATACCGATCGGGGAATAAAAGTCCAGCGTTCGTGGCGCCGCGTGCGGCGTGGCGCATCACGCCGCCTCGCACACACCAACGTGCTCGATGTGCGCCTGGACCTCGGGCGCCTCCGGGGCCGGATCGCCGCGCGCCGGCGTCGGTCCGACTGGCAACGAGACCTCGCGCTCACGGCGCAGGGCGCGCGAGCCTCGCCGGGAGCTTGCCAGTTCCAGCACACGAGACCTTCAGGGAGCGAGAGCCGAATCCAGGCATCGAATCCCTCGGTGTCGTGGGTCGCCCGCAACGAGGTCGCCCGTCAGCTCGCTGATCCCACCCCGGGTCGGGTCGCATCGGGCGACGCCTGCGCGAGCCCCTCGCCGAGCACGTCGAGGACGGCCGCGGTGAGCTCCATCGCGCCCTCGCGCGGCAGGTGGCCATCGAGGAACATGCGCGCGAGCCCGTAGGCCATCGCCCGGCCGGCGACCTCCGTGACGATGGGATCCGTGGGACGCAGCTCGCCCTGCGCCCGCGCCTCGTGAAGCATCGCCCGCAGCCGCGAGCGCGCCTCGTCCTGGGCGGCGAGGAGCTCGCGCGCGCCCTCCGGGTCGGCGCGGAAAGCAGGGCCGTTCAGGAGCTCGAACAGCGCGGGATGCTCGAGGGCGAAGCGGACCGAGGCGAGCCCGAGCGCGCGGAAGCGCAGGAGCGGCGTGGGCGCGGACGCGATCTCCGCCGCCGATACGAGCTCGAACCGCTCGAGCCCCGCGAGGGCCACCGCGCGCAGGAAGTCCTCCCGCGAGGGGAAGTGACGGAACGGCGCGGCCGGAGAGACGCCGACCCGCCGGGCGGCCTCGCGCACCACGACGGCCTCGATCCCGGCCTCCTCCAGGAGCGCGACCCCCGCGTCCACGAGGGCCCGCTTGAGGTCGCCGTGGTGGTACCCGCGCGCCGGCCGCTTCGAGGGCGCCCGCCTGGCGCGCGGCTCCCCGGCGGTCGCCTTCTCCGCGCGCGGCTCCCCGGCGGCCGCCTTCTTCGCGCGCGGCTCCCCGGCGGCCGCCTTCTTCGCAGGCGGCTCCCCGGCGCGCTTTCGACCCGGAGGCATGCCGCGCTTTCCCGGCGGCGGACGGCGGCGTCAAGCAGGAGACCTCCCCTCGCCTTCAAACAGCCGGCTCCCCGGAGGAGGATCCGGACGCCGAGGGCGCGCCTCCGAAGATCCCGCTTGCGCAAATGTGATCATTGATTACATCATCGATGCCCGATGTGATCATCGATTACATTTACGCCCGGAGGTCCCATGTCCATCGCCCTGACCGCACCCGTCCTCGACGCTGCCCTCGACGCCGCCTTCGCCGGCGCGCCCCCGCAGGCCGCGCGCGGCGCGCGCGCCCTCGATCACCTGCCCGATCTCGAGACCGAGTACGGCTTCACGCCGCTCTCCGTCGAGGGAGCGCTGCCCGAGGGCCTCGAGGGCACGCTCTTCCGCGTGGGCCCGGCCCGCGCCACCCTCTTCGGCGTCCGCGTGCCGCACCCGTTCGAGGCGGACGGAGGCGTGCTCGCCGTGCGGATGTCGGGCGGCCGGGCGGAGGGCGCGCATCGGATCGTGCGCAGCCACGGCCTCGTGGAGGAACTCGCGGCCGGCCGGCGCCTCTACGGCTCGACGCTGCCCTGGCCCGCGCGCCTGCTCCGCGCGCTGAAGCGCAGGGGCGAAGGCAAGAACGTCGCGAACACGAGCGCCTTCGCCGCCGGCGGCCGGCTGTTCGCGCTCATGGAGGCGGGCAGGCCGACGGAGCTCGATCCCGCGACCCTCGACACGCTCGGCGAGAGCGATCTCGGCGGCGTGCTCGGTCCGACGTTCTCAGCCCATCCGCACCGGGTGGCTGCCCGGAGGACGAGCTACAACTTCGGCGTCCGCTACGGGCGCAGGCCCGTCCTCGACCTCTACGCCGTCGACGACGACGGGCGGGCGCGCGCGCTCGGCGCGGTGCCGCTGTCCGCGCCGGTGATGCTCCACGATTTCTGCGCCACCCGGCGGCACCTCGTGTTCTTCGTCTCGCCCGCGGTCATCCGGACGGCGCGCGCGCTCCTGCAGTGGGGGAGCTTCGACTCGTGGGTGCGCTTCGAGCCCCGCCGGGGCACGGAGGTGATCGTCGTGGACATCGACGACGTCTCCCGCGTGCGCCGCTTCAGCGTCGACGCGTTCTTCCAGTGGCACTTCGCGAACGCCTACGACGACGGCGAGGACCTCGTCGTCGACCTCGTCCGCTACCCGGAGCTCGGCACGCTCGGCGCCATCGGCAAGGATCCCGAGCGGCCCGAGCTCGCCTCCGTGGAGGGCGGCGTCCTCGTGCGCCATCGCGTGCGCCCGGGCCGCGAGCAGCTGCTCGTGGAGGACCTCGGCGGCGTCCTCGGCGAGTTCCCGCGCTGCGACCCGCGGGTCGAGGGGGATCGCCACGGCGTGATCTTCCTGGCCACGGAGGGGCGGGCCGGGGAGCCGCACGGAAACGGCATCGCCCGCGTGGACATCGCCACGGGCGCGATCACCCGGGCGCACCTCGCGCGCCACGAGCTGCCCTCCGAGCCGGTCTTCGTCCCGCGCGCGCCCGGCGCCCCCGAGGGGGACGGTCACGTGCTCGCCCTGGTGACCGACGTGCAGGCCCGCAAGAGCGCCATCCACGTCTGGGACGCCGCGCGCCTGGGCGAGGGGCCGCTGGCGCGCGCCCATCTCCCCTTCGCCTCGCCCCAGACCTTCCACGGGGCGTTCCTGCCCGCCGGCGCGGAAGCCCACGGCGGATAACCCCACCGGCCCGGAGAAGAAGACCGCGATGGAGCGGCGGTCACCCGCACCTGGTAGTTGAACGACGGCGAGGAGACGATCCCGCCCATGATGCTCCTGAACGTGGCGGCGCCGCTCCTCGGATACCCGACCGACAGCGGAGCGCCACCCGCGCACCGGGCCGGGCCGAGACGCCGCGGCGCGGCCGGCGCGTCACGGCTCGCCGGCGAGCTTCCTCACCGCGGCGAGCAAGAGGTCCGGCTTGAACGGCTTGATGATCCAGCCCTTGGCGCCGGCCTTCCGGGCCTTCTCGATGAGCTCGGGCTGCCCCTCGGTGGTGAGCATGAGGACCGGTATGGCGGACGCGAGGTTCTTGTCCCGCAGACTCTGGAGCATGTCGATGCCGTTCATCACGGGCATGTTCACGTCCGCGATGATCATCGCCAGATCACCCTTGTGGGCGGTGACCGCGGCGACCGCGTCCCGACCGTTATCCGCCTCCACGGTGCTGTAGCCCGCCGCCGACAGGAGGATGCCGACCTGCTGGCGGACCGTGTTCGAGTCCTCGACGAGAAGAATTTTCTTGGCCATCTGTCGTGTCTCCTTCGGCGTGCGGGGCCCGCGGCTCAGAACAGCAGCACTTCACCTTCGCGCTGCGGATCGGGCATGTCGACCTCCTCGAGCTCCAGCGCCGTGTCGGGGGCCATCGCGTCGAAGAGCACGGCGAGCCGGTCGGGCCCCGCGTCGAACACGAGCCGCCGGAAGCCCTCGCTCTGCTCCTCCCGGGCGCGCAGGTGCTCGCCGATCGCGGCGCTCGGCGTCGAGAGCACGATGATCAGCCCGAGGTGGCGCAGGCGGTTCTTCACCCGCCCGAGGAGCTGGTTGGCGAGCTCGCTCGCCCAGTCGCACACCATGTCCTCGCCGAGCGCGCGCCGCTCTCGCAGCGGGTGGCAGCGCGTGATGAGCGCCACCGGGGCGACGATCGTCAAGCTGCCGCGGAGGTGATCCCCCGTGAAGCCGATGAAGGAGACCACCGCGTTGCCCGGCGTCGCCTCCGACTCCGCGTTCTCCAGCAGCCGGAGCTCGACGCCGTTGTCGCGAAACAGGTGGACGCACGAGGCGGCAAGCTCCTCGTAGATGCGGTGCCAGCTCTCGGAGTTCATTCGCCTCTCCTCGATCTCTCGCTCTGCAGGGTCGATGCGCTCACGATGTCACCCGATCGGGGTTGCCCGCGCTCGTCGAAGGTCCCGGGCTCGCTCCGCCGCGCGAAGGGCCGGCGAGGAGCGCGCCGCGCCGGCTCGACGGCGGCAGCGGCGCGGACGGCGGCGAGGCGGCGGCCTCGCCGAGCGCCCGGGGGAACCGGAAGCGGAAGGTCGTCCCCTTGCCGCGCTCCGTCTCGGTCTCCACGCGGCCGGCGAGCCGCCGGCACTCGTGGAGCGCGACGCCGAGGCCGACGCCGCGGCCCGAGACGTCGGTGACCTGCTCGGCCGTGCTGAAGCCGGGAGAGAACAGCGCGGCCTCGAGATCCCGCCGCGTGGCGCTCGGCAACCCGACGGCCGCCGCCTTCTCGCGCACGCGCTCGAAGTCGATGCCCGCGCCGTCGTCGCCGATCTCGATGACGACCTCGTCCGAGGTCGCGCGCGAGCGGAGCGTGAGCGCGCCCCCCGGCGGCTTGCCGGCCGCCTCGCGCACCTCCGGCCGCTCGATCCCGTGGTCCATCACGTTGCGCACGACGTGCCCCAGCGCCTGCCACATGGCGGCGAAGCGCGACGCGGGGAGCCGGACGCCCCCGTCGTCGATGTCCACGTCGGGCTTCGGCTTGCCGAGCTTCCGCGCCAGGGTCTCGGCCTGGTCCTTCATGCGGTTGAACCGCACCTCCGTCCGCTCGTCGCGGAGGGCCCCGATGGCCCGCTCCACCTCGGCGTGGTCGCGGCGCTGGCGCACCATCGCGAGCAAGGCCTCGATCTCCTCGTCGTCGACGTCGACGCGCGAGGCCTGCGCCGTCGAGGCGAGCAGGCCGCCTACCCGCGCGACGAACGCGGACCAGGCGTCCCTCAGCGCGTCGATCTGCTCGTCGGGGGGCAGCGAGCGCTCCTCGACGACGAAGCTCTCGATCTCGTGCGCCACCTTCGCCACGCTCGTCACGTCCCACAGCCCGGCGTTGCCCTTGATCGTGTGCACGAGGCGCATCACGTGGTCCACCTCGCCGATGCTCCGCGAGCTCACCGCGTCGACGAGCTTGCTCGTGTCGCTGACGAACCCGAGCAGGCCGAGCCGGTCCTTCACGGCGCGCTCGAACACCTGGATGTACTCGCGCTGCCGCTCGGACTCCCGCACGGAGTCCATCGTGGCCGTGACGTCCGTGATCACCATCAGCGCGCCGCTGAACTGGCCCTCCGGGGTCAGGATCGGCTTGAAGCCGAGCGTGAGGTGGCGGCCCTCGCGGTGCAGGATCTTCGGCAGCTGGTCGAGGACGACCTCGAGCGGGAGGAAGTCGTCGCAGGCGGCCTCCCACCCCATCCTGAGGAACGCGCGGGCCCGGGGGTCGTGGCCGGCGATGCGATCGGCGAAGTGCTCGTCGACCGCCGGCACGCCGAAGAGGCGCTCGAAGGCGGCGGAGTGCACGGGCTCCATCGTGCCGTCGCGGTGGATCGTCACGAGGGCCTGATCGACGTTGTCGAGCACGAGGCGCATCTCCCGGTTGCGCTTCTCGAGCTCGCAGGTCCGCTGGGCGACGGTGGCCTCGAGGTTCTGCCGGTGGCTCTCCAGGGCCTCGTCGCGCGCCTGGATGCCCGCCAGCATCTCGTTGAAGGCGTCCGTGAGCGCGCCGAACTCGTCGTCGGCGGTCTTGGTGGCGCGCGTCCTGTAGTCGCGCGTCTGCCGGACGTGGGCCGCGGCCTCGCCGAGGACCTCGAGCGACCGGGACAGGCCCCGCACGAGGACGAACGCGAGCGCGACCGACACGATGAGCACGAACGCCGAGACCGCGACGCCGTTGGTCACCGTCCTCCGCGTGTCCGCGACCCGGGCCGAGGCGGCGCGCCGCATGCCGGCGATCGCCTCGTGCTCGATCGCGGCGAGCCGGTCGATGCGCCCTTGCTGCGCGTCGAACCACGCGTCGTGGTCGATCGCCAGGTCCTCGTCCGTCGACGCGATCGCGGCGGCGCGCAGCTCCTCGGCGCGCCGCACGCGCGGATCCGCGCGCGCTGTGTCGTAGAGCGCCCGCGCCGAGTCCGAGGCGTTGGCCATGAACACCTCGCGATAGAGCTGCTCCTCCGTCATCAGCGTCACGAGCGTCTTGAAGGCGCCCGGCTCGAACTGCGTGGACGCGAAGGCGTGGGCGAGCAGCGCGTGCTGGCGGCTGGCGCGCTCGGCGAACTCGTGCACGGCGACGAGCGACTGGATCCTGCGCAGGAGCTCGCCCTCGTCGCTCAGCTCGGAGAGCCCCGCGTTGGCCCGGATCAGGCTCACGTTGATGCCGCCGAAGACCTTCAACACGCTGTCGAGCGGCGCCGCCTTCGCGTCGGCCCCGCTCCGGAACGGGCCGAGCTCGGCGACGTGGGCGCGCGCGTCGGCGAGATCGCGGGCGAGCCGGGGCGGCAGCCGGGAGAGGTCGCGCTCGGCCAGGAACGCGTCGAGGTGGACGAGGCTCTCGTCGGTCGCCGCCCGCGCGGCCGTGAGCTGGCTGCTCGCGCGCGAGAGCGCCGCGTCGCGCTGGAACGGCCGCGCGGCGCCCCGCGCGGCCTCGGCGTCCCTCGCGTGGGGCGGCCGGACCTCGAGCCCCTCGACCAGCGCGGTCCACGCCCGCTCCTTCTGGAGCGCGTGCAGCGGCTGCGCCATGATCGACGAGAGCTGCGCGAGGTCCTCGATCGAGCCGATCGCCGCCGCCCTGACCGCCTGCTGCCGCGCATCGCCGACGATCATCGCCGCGAGCAGCAGGGCACCCACGACCGGGACGCCAGCGAGGGACCACAGCTTCAGACGAATCGAAGCTCTACGCAATGTCGGCATGCCTCCGTCTCCCCGGAGTGGCCCGCGCGGCACGACGACCGCTCGCCCTCGTACGCTCTACTGCAAGGCGCCCCACGAGGACGACTGAATCCCGCGCCTCGCTCTCCTGGAGCCCCGGAAGAGATGAAGAGAGCAAACGACAAGGGAAGCAGGCGATCGCGGCCGTCATGCGCGCGCCCTCGCGCACCATGTGCGCTTCTCTGATTCAGGCTCTTTCCTGTTGCGACGTTTCACTTGCTGTGGTGCGCCCGTTCGAGGCGGATCGAGTTGTTCACCACCTCGCATCGAGGGTGTGTATGCTACGCGCGAAGGTCGCGAGTCCGCAAGAGCGCGCGCGGCGTCGGCCTGTACAGCAACGGAAGCTCTTCGAACAGGGAGAGAGCAATGAACATGGGTCGGAGTTCACAGCGGCGGCCGCGAGCAGGGTGCCTCGCGCGCGCATCGGTCGCCGCCATCGCAGGAGTGCTTTCCACGGCATCTCTCGCGCACGCGCAGAGCCCTGCCCCCGGCGTCGCCCCGGAGCCGGCCGCTGCGCCCGCCACCGGAGCGGCCGTCGCTGCGCCCGCCACCGGAGCGGCCGTCGCGGCGCCCGCCACCGGAGCGGCCGTCGCTGCGCCCGCCACGACCGGAGAGGCTTCCCTCGCCGCGCGGCTCGACGCG